>JABRVX010000023.1 GCA_039961735.1 Fimbriimonadia bacterium | reverse complement strand
CCCCACGCCGAGTGGCTGGGAGATCCTTGGCAAATTCGACGATTGGAGCATCGGCGCACGGTTGCCCATGCATCGAGTTCCCTTCCCGTCTCGACCCCGCTTTTCGAGCCTTGGCTCTCCAAGCGCGACCGTCCTAACCACAGGCGCACGATCGAGGAGCGGCTACCCCTCGCAAGCAATTATATCGCAGGTTCGGCGCACTGGACGGATTGTCAGCACAATCCCGGTACTCTCTCGGCATCATTGCGAAGATTCTCGCAAAACAACGGGAGAGGTCGAGCCCCTCCCGGAATACCGCCTTTTGGTTGCCTTGAACTACCCGGGTCTACGGCTTTTCTCCGGTTCCCGTTGGCGCTTCATCAGTTGCTCCGGGTGCTCGGTTGCGGGGACCGAGCAACTTTTTGCCGTCACCCATGTCCACGACCGTCGTCGGCGGCTTGAAGAGATCCGCAGAAACCGGCTGGCCCTTGGCGTATTTCACAAAGTCAATCCGCGTCTGATACTCGATCGTCGAAGGGTCCTTGACTTGGCTCAAAGGAACGTTCGTGTTCTTGTTCTGACCCCACTGCACGCGAAGCGGGCGCCGCGTAGCCTCTTCTATCCAAAGCGAGGCTACTGTCTTGCCGTCCTTCAGTGTGTAGTTGTACTTCAGCGCCTTGTAGGTCTTGCCCTCGACCTTGATCTCGGTCTTCCCGATCAGCTTGGCTTTCCAGTCCTCCAGAAACTTCTCGACGTCTTCCATGGGCCAGGTGGCGTACTGCTCCACCAACTTGCCCTCCAGGGCGGGCGAGTCATTGTTAAGGCGAACGCCGCGGTCGGCGCGGTTGACGATCACGTAGGTTCCCTTGGGGGTCGTGATGTACGACTGGTGGAGCGTGGTCTCATACTCGCGGCGGACGAGGTCACCGCTCTTCCACATGCTGACCGTCATCTTGAGTCGGTCTGCCTGGTAGAGCTTCAGCTCGGTGTAGAAGGTCTTTGGCGTCTGAGCAGACGCCTGCAGCGCGGGCAAACAGCAAGCGACGACGAGCGTCGGCAGCAGCAAGAAGCGTTTCATTGGTTGGATCTCCAGCTTAGGTTCCCATTGTGCTCGCCTGCCCGTTCGGATGCCTGAACGGGCGGCTCCTGATGCAATCTTCGGGTTGGCGGGCGGGCCTACATTACGGCCCACGTTCGAGTGCAACCCAGAGCACATTATGGACTACGCGGCCCCGGGTCGGCATGGTTCCTCACATAGCCGGCAGGGGAACGGGGTTTGCCCCGTTCCCCTGCTCACACGGCAGAAGCTCAGTGACCTAGTACCAAAGAGCAGCTGCAGCCATTTCCAGCAAGAGGCAGGCGATGGGCTCCTCATCGGTATCGATGAGGTAGCCGTCGTACCAGCGGGCGTCGTATTTGCCGGCAGGCTTCGCGTCGCGCAGGACGGCAAAGTCAATCGTGGTCATCGCAACGATGTACTCAACCATGATCAGAGCCTCAAGATTGTCCGGATTGCTCAGAGCCTCTCCGAGACCGATCTTCACGCCCTCGGTGATCTTGGGCTTCTGGGTCACGCCCGCGGCCACCGTGCTGAAGTAGTCCACTACGCAGTAGATGTCAGCTCGCGTGGGGATCTTGACCTGCACGCAGTACTCGGCGATGACGGGCGTCCCGGTGCGGCCGGTGCTATTGTCGCGTCGAACGTAGGCCACCTTGATGGTGTACTTGGTGTTGGGCGGCGAGAACAGCAGGGCACGGTTACCCAGCGCCGGCTGGCTCAGCGGGATGCCGAAGGCACGGTTCAACACTGGGTCATTCAGCATCGTGCTGTCGGCGTACTTCCAGCCGGTGTCGAAGTTTGTGTTGAGACCGGAGCCTGGCCCCATCACGAACGCGGTGCATTTCCAATACGGCGTCTTTTTTTCGAAGCGGACGGCCTGCACGAGCAGCGTGTAGCCCTCGCACTCGATATCGGTGCCGGCAGCCTCCAAGACGTCGCGGATCGTCAGGGCATCGAGGTTGATGACCTCGGGCCGAAAGACGAACCCAGGGCGACCGAGGTCAGCGCAAATGAGGTTCGGAATCTCGAGAACGTAGGTATCGCCTTCCTGGCAACCCTGGGCTGCATCAACTCCTGAGTTCGCCCAGACCGACCCCGCGTTGTTGGACAACGGCTTCTCGGCTAGTGTCTGTGCCGTGGCTCCGACGACCATCGAGAGCATCAGCACAGCAGGCAGTGTCTTGGTAAGGATTGACATTAGGTTTTCTACTCCTTCACATCAAGCAAGATATGGGTTCAGGGCTCGGCTCCACACTTGGAGCCTCACAGCATGGGTCGGCGATCCACGGTTGGAACTCGCTTTCCGCTTCCCCTCGCGCGTCTACATCGGGATGCTCTCAACCTCCCGTGGCGAACGGCGGTGCGCGCTTCCTTCCTCTCTCCTCGAACCGTGTGCCGCCGGCAGTCAGCACGTCCCGGTTTGACCGGGAAGGTCGAGCAGAGCAGCAGAGCGAGGGCTCACGACCTCACTGGCAGCCGCTACGCCGTGTACATCGTTTCGGACTACCCCTCCGCCCAGCATTATATCACGATAACAGATAACTTCGGAGAATAAAGTAATCTGAAGGCATAATTATAGCGTAATCAAGGATGATATACAGCCAGTATCGTTATTGTACAGCTAGTATTGATACATAATAAGCGGTAAAGTTGCCTGCCAGAAGTTATGCTTGCCCGCTTCCGCAGTTCCACGGGCAGGTACCCGTCGCGGGTATAAGACGCCTATGCTACTCCACGAACTCCCCATCGGCCCGAACGCGCCGACCGAGGTCAACTGTGTAATCGAGATTCCTAAGGGGAGCTCGAATAAGTACGAGTACGAGCCGGAAACCGGTACCATGCGGCTGGACAGAGTGCTCTACTCGCCTCTGCATTACCCCTGCGACTACGGCTTCATCCCTACCACGCGGTACCTGGACGGCGACCCGCTGGACGTCCTGGTGCTGGTGACCCACGCGACCTTTCCTGCTTGCGTCGTGAGCGCTCGCCCGGTCGGGGTTCTCATGATGGCGGACGACAAGGGGCCGGACGAGAAGATCTTGGCCGTCGCTGCAGGAGACCCGAGGTTTGCGGACACACGATCTCTGTCAGGAGTCCAGGACCATCTTCGCAAGGAGCTGATCCACTTCTTCGAGGTGTACAAGGCGTTGGAGTGGAAGGCGGTCGAGGTACTGGGTTGGAAGGATATTGACGTGGCGCTGCAGCTCATCAACAAGTTCCGTTTGGACAAGCCGCAGGGGGAATAGGATGACTCTCGACGCCATCGTCCTCATCTCTGGCGGGCTGGATAGCTGCGTCACCGCGGCGATTGCCAGGACCGAGACGTCGCGTCTCGGTGCCCTCCATGTGGGTTACGGGCAGAGAACGGCTGAACGCGAGCTGCGGGCGTTCGAGGAGATCACTGAGCACTTGGGGATCGCCGAGCGGCTGGTGACCAGCATCGGATTTCTGGCGGAGATAGGCGGGTCGAGCCTGACAGACACCACCATCCCAGTGTCTGAGGCCAACCTGCGGGCCCAGTCGCCGCCGAGTTCGTACGTGCCCTTCCGCAACACCCATCTTCTTTCCATCGCCGTCTCGTGGGCCGAGGTCTGCGGAGCGTGCCGGGTGTTTATCGGGGCCGTCGAGGAGGACTCGAGCGGCTATCCGGATTGCCGCCGTGCCTATTTCGATGAGTTCGAGCGGCTGGTGGCCCTCGGCTCACGGCTCGAAGGCTTCACCGTGGCAACGCCTCTCATCGCGATGCGGAAGAGCGACATCGTCCGGGAGGGTATGCGGCTGGGCGCGCCACTGCACCTCACCTGGTCATGCTATTCGGAGAGTGAAGTTGCCTGCGGCGTCTGCGACTCGTGTGCCCTGCGGCTGCGCGGGTTTCAGGAAGCTGGTGTTGCGGACCCGTTGCCCTATCGAGTTCGCCCCGACTACGTCCGGTGGTCGTAGGTCGCCGTCACCACGGAGCTGATGCCACCCCGAACGTTGAACTCGCCAGTAACTGTCATTCGGCGCGGTGAGCATGCAGCCACGAGGTCATCCAAGATTCGGTTCACCACCGCTTCGTAGAAGATGCCTTGGTCCCGAAACGAGAAGTAATACAGCTTCAGCGACTTGAGTTCGATGCAGAGTTCTTTGGGCACGTATTCGACAGTGATCGTGGCAAAGTCCGGGTTGCCTGTTTTAGGGCAGACCGAAGTGAACTCCGGGCAGACGTGCCGGATGGTGTAGTCACGTTCCGGGCAGGGGTTGGGGAACGTCTCGAGGATTGTGGACATTCTGCAATTGTACTCGCGCTATAGCCAGGTTCCTGGCGAACGCTATCGGTGTCGAGGGTGGCGGCTACATGCGGTGGCCTCGATTGCGTATCATTGCTTTAGTGTCGTGAGAATCGTCTCGCCCGCTGGGCTTAGGAGTTTGACCATATGCTTATGTGCGCAATAGCTTCCGCCGTCCTTTCGTTGGCTACGTTTCAGATCCCCGTACCGCACCAGAACCTGCCGTTCCAGGAGGTCACCGACTTCTCGCTTCGGGCCGAGCTCGTTCGAACCATGAAGGCACTGGCAGCGAGCGATTTCGACGCAGCGGCGCAGCATGCTGCGAGGGTCCCGCTGAACGAGCTTCGCTATTCGATCGTCGCTACCGAGGCCCCTGCTGCCGAGCGAGCCGCAATCGAGAGCGCGCTGGAGGCAGGCATGAAGGCCTGGGAAACCGCCCTCGGCGGGGTGCTGAAGTTGGAGAAGGTCCCGGACGTCGGTTCGATCGGACCGAGCTCCGCGCCATCGCGGCCTCACATCCGGCTGATGGTCAAGAAGGGCTACAGCCTGTTCATCCAGACCGGGTCTCCGTACACACCGGTCGCAGGCATCGGGGGGCAAGAATTGGCGTGGTACACCGGCCCGGACGGCCCGCGCCAGGTTCAGGCCCTGATCTACACCGACGCCGGACCGGAGGGCACGCCGCACTCGTTGGCGCAGTACACGCAGTTGGCGGCGCGCACATTCGGTTGCTATGTCGGGCTTCGACCGACTGCCGGGGTGCTGGGAGTGATGGGTCTTCCTACCATGGGCTTGCCGAGGACCGCCCCTACACCCCAGGAAGCCGCGACGGTAAAGAAGATTATCGAGGATTACCTGCAGCTCGTTGCCTCGGTGCGTGAGAAGAAGACTGTGGAGTTCTCGGCACCGGTGATCAAGGTGGAGAACACGAAGGTCAACATGGGGCGGGTGAGTCCCGAGCAGCCCAAGAGCGCCGAAGTCCACTTCAGCAACGAAGGCAACCTGCCCCTCCAGATCTCCGTAACAGCGGACTGCAGTTGCGTCACCAAGGAATACGATGCCAACGTTGCACCCGGTCAAAAGGGCAAGATATCGTTCACGCTGGACAGCTCACGGTACTCGGGCCGCGTCACTCGCACGCTGGGCATCAACTCCAACGACCCCGAAACCCCCTATGTCCGCATAGATGTGGAAGCGATCGTCGAACGGGATGTGGCGACCTTCCCTCCGGGCGGAACTTCGCTCGAGCTCCTGATAGACCAAGACACGGTCCATGAGTTCTTCGTCTACTCGCCGACGGGAAAGTCGTTCGAGGTGAAACAGGTGTCCTGCCAGCCGGAGCGGTACAAGGCCACCTTCGAGAAGGGTACACGCAAGTTCTCTTCACCCGACTACCCGGACATCGGAGAGAAGGAGCACGAGGGATACATCGTTCGGGTCACCATTCCTGTGACCGAGGGCCACGGCGGTTTCATGCAGGGCCGCGTCACTGTGGAGACGACGCTGACGAGCCCGCCGATGCTGACCTATTCCCTGCGGCTGAGCAAGGGGATTCAGGTGACGCCGGGAGTCGTGCACATGAGCGTGAAGGACGGGCAGTCCGACCGCCGAGTGGTACAGCTCGAGCAGAAGGGTGCCGCGTTCAAGATCCTCGACGTCGAAGTCAGTTCCGATGAGATCGAAGTGAAGCAGGAGAGCCTGGATGACGGACACAGGTACCGCCTGTGGCTGACTCCGAAGCAGAACCTAACCAAGGGACTGCGCGCGGTGCGAGTGCTCGTGACCACGGATAGCCCGAAACAGGCCAAGATACCACTTACGGTCTGGCTGAACGTCGAGGACGGCGGAGAGGGGAGCTAGGCACTTGGCCCTTCGGTGGATCGCGGCTGCTGTCGTCGGCTGCTGTTCGGCGCTTCTGCTCAGCGGTCTCGCGCCCAAAGAGGCTGCAACGGAGTCCGACTGGACCGTCATCTTCTCAGGAGAGATGAAGGGCAAGCTGGAGCCCTGCGGCTGCGATTCGCCTCAGATGGGTGGCCTATCACGCAGGGCCACACTGATACGCCAGCGCCTGCAGGATCCGCGGCTCGTGCCCGTCGAGAACGGCGACCTGGTGGACGTCGTGAGCCGCCAGTCCGAGCTCAAGCTGACTGTGCAGATGGCATACTTTCAGGCGCTGAAGTACGCCGCGGTGAACCTGGGGGCCAAAGACTTGGCGATGGGCATCCCACTCCTGCAGACGGTCGCACAGAGCTACAAGGTCCCGTTGTTGTGTGGAAACCTGGTGGACGAGACTGGCGCTCACCCCTTCCCCGAGCATGCGCTTCGTGAGGACGGTAAGGGCGGATCTCTGATGGTAGTGGGAGTGCTGTCTCCCTCCAAAGCGCAGTTGGTGGAAGCCACGTGCCCGGGCTATAGGCTTGGGCCGGTGGAGCCTGCACTCGAACGGGCGAAGGCTGCGCTCCCCGCGGGCTCGGCGGCGATTCTGCTCTATCAGGGGGATGTGGAGGAGGCCAAGGAGATCGCCAGGAAGTCGCCGTGGCTGAAGCTCATCGTGTACTCCGATGCGGGCGGGTCCTGGAAAGAACCGTTGACCGTAGAGGGCGTGCGGCTGGTGTACGCGGGGGACCGAGGGCGCGCCGTGGGAGAGGCAAGGATTGGCACGACGGTGACGGTGTCGAGGCACAACCTCGGACCGGAGTTCGCCAACGACAAGCAGACCGCTGCCATTCGGGATATGTACATCGAAGCGGTTCGTGATGGCGGGTTCATGGCCGAGTTTCCGCGGCAGCCGATGCCCGAGAGCGTAAAGTACGTCGGGTCGAAGCTGTGTGGCGAGTGTCACGACTCGGCCTACGAGACCTGGAAGAACTCTAAGCACTCCCACGCCTACAAGACCTTGCAAGACGTGAAACATGACCTAGATCCCGACTGCGTGTACTGCCACGTTGTCGGGATGAAGTACACCGGGGGCTTCGTGAGTGCAAAGGAGACCCCGGAACTGAAAGACGTTGGGTGCGAGTCGTGCCACGGACCAGGCAGCAAGCACGTGGCAGACTACAACGTGTCGCTGAGGACCGATGGAGAGAAGAACTGCATCACCTGCCACGATGCGGAGAACAGCCCGCGCTTCGACTTCGAAAAGTACTGGAAGCAGATCGAGCACTAACGGGCGCGGCATGACGACAGCCCGAGCCGACACACTGGCCACTGCCGTCATCACGGCTCCCTAACCCATGAGATATCTTCCTTCGCAGCACTGGATAGCCCAGGCCTACTGAGGCGGTTCGATGGCCCATGGGATTTCCTCGCCGATTCGCAGGCTTCGCACGCTGCCGTCCAAGAGCAGCAGGTTCTCCACCTGTCCATGCTGCGAATCGTATGTTATTGTCCCTTGGGGAGTTCGTCGCTCGGGAGGCCAGACGGTTTCCACGAGATAGATTGTCCTGGAGGGGCCGAGAGGCAGCGCCGACAGACGGACCCGCAAATTCCCCGCGGGGTCTACACGATGCGGTCTTCTCGCCCAGAGGAGGGAAGAGATGAGGTAGCTAGTGTAGAGCTGTCTTCGTGCATCCTGCGGCTCGTCGGAGACCGATTGAGCCAGCCGGCCGCGAAAGCGGTCCGCCGGACACCAGAAAACCTCGGTGGACCTAGTGTACTTCGCAAGCGAATCCCGCCACTCTTTCGGCTTGCCGTCGTAGTTGCGAGGCAACTGCGAGCCGTCGCGAAGGATGCTCGTATAGTGTGCGCCCTGAACCAGATAGCACGGCAGCCAGCCATGGTAATCATCGGCGTACATCGCCACCGCTTTGCCGAGTTGGCCCAGGTTGTTGCCACAACTGGACAGTAGACTGCGGGACCGGACCATGTGTGTCACCGGCACCACCACAGCAGCGAGTGCCAACAGTATCACGATTACGACAAGCAATTCGACGAGAGTGATTCCCCTGTTCGCCACCGCAGACCTCCTCGGCTATTGCCCGCTCGAAGCGATCCGCCAGTCACAGCACCGCTTCTGCTCGCTGTCCGGTCCCAGGCGCTCACCGGTGCAGGTTGGCTTGAAGTAGGTATACCACTCACATGGCTTGGTAACTACCCCCGGCCCATCCGCACGCTCGTACTTCTCGTAGCCGTTAGCTAGGTAGGCACGAGAACCCCCACCGAAGACGGGCACACACCCCACC
>JABRVX010000022.1 GCA_039961735.1 Fimbriimonadia bacterium | reverse complement strand
CCCGCGTTTTGTTCAACCCCGACTCCCGAAGCGCGAATTTCATGGTGCCTGGGCTCATCGGCGTCATCCTGCAGGTGGTTGCGGTGGCTCTGACGGCTTTCTCGTTGGTGCGCGAGCGAGAACGGGGCACGCTGGAGCAACTCATGGTTACCCCCGTCGGCAAGGTGGGACTGATGCTCGGCAAAATGTTGCCATACGGGGTGCTCGGCTTCGCCGAGGTGATCACCGTGCTCGTGGCCGCGCGCTTGGTCTTTAATGTGCCAATCCACGGAAGCGTGCCGCTGCTTCTACTGATGTCACTCACGTTCCTCGGGGCTGCGCTCGGGCTCGGCCTGCTGATCTCCACCGTGGCGAGAACTCAGGCGCAGGCGCTAATGGGCACTCTCTTGATCATGCTCCCGTCCGTCCTGCTCTCGGGATTCATGTTTCCACGGGCTTCGATGCCGGCCATCGTGTACTATTTCAGCTTCCTGATCCCTGTCACGCACTTCCTAGAGATCCTTCGCGGCATCATCGTGCGTGGCGCGGGGTTCGGCGACCTCTGGCCATGGATGGCGTCACTGGTGACAATGTCGGTGGTAATCGTCGCCATCGCCTCGGCGCGCTTCCGCAAGTCGCTAGCCTAAAAACTCAACATGTTGAAGAGGCACCCGACATACTGATCCACCCGTCAACACAGCGACCGGCCAAGAATCAACAGATTTTCCTAACGAGGCCTTGACACGCCACGCGTTGTGTGATATGCTTGCCTAGCATCAATATATGGCGGTAGGCCTAGCACCGTGAAATGTCCCTATTGTGGTCACGATGATGACCACGTCCTGGACTCCAGACCGGTAAGGGAAGGCTCGGCGATACGCAGGCGTCGGGAGTGTCTGGGATGCGGCCGACGCTTCACCACCTTCGAGGAGATCGAAGAGAAGCGCCTCATGGTGATCAAGAGGGACGGTCGGCGCGAGCCATATTGTAGAGATAAGCTGCTCCGCGGGATGGAAGTTGCGTGCAGGAAGCGACCCATCGCGGTCGCGGTCCTTGAAAAGGCAGTGGACGATATCGAGAGTGCGCTGTTCAACAGCGGAGAGCCCGAAGTGCCGTCCACCGAGATCGGCAATCTGATCATGGAGCGCCTGGCCCTCATGGACCCCGTCGCCTATGTGAGATTCGCTTCGGTGTACCTGCAGTTCGAGGACGCAGCGCAGTTCCGAGACATCGTCGAGAACATGCGCAAGGGAAGGCGGTCGGCCACCTAGGCCGGTCACGCAAGCGGAGATTGGTTCAGGGGGCTGTATGTCACCTAAGGAAGGGGGACCCGTGACGGAGGGAGTCGATTCGAGCGGTACTGCCGCAATCAGTACCCACGCGGTTGTGAAGATGGGCAGGGAGGGCGACGGTGCGAACGGCAGCACAGCCCAAGCCTCCGGCGCAGGCACGGAGATGAAAGCGAAGCGTCCGACATTCGGCAAGGGCCCGGGCCTGTCCGTAACCCGCTTCTTCACCAAACCGGGAGTGGACCCATTCGATACGGTCGAGTGGGAAACCCGGACCGCGCGCATCAGCGGCGAGCGTGGCGAAGTCGTATTCGAGCAGCCCGACGTCGAGGTCCCCGTCACTTGGTCTCAGCTTGCCACCAACGTCGTGGCCAGTAAGTACTTCCGGGGCCCGTTGGGCAGTCCCTCGCGCGAGCGGTCCGTTCGACAACTCATCGGCCGCGTTGTGGATACGATTCAGCGTTGGGGTGACGAGTGCGGCTACTTCGCCACGCCCGAGGACCGAGACGCTTTTGGGGACGAGCTGAAGTACCTGTTAGTCCACCAGTGCGTCAGCTTCAACAGCCCCGTCTGGTTTAACATCGGTATCGAAAAGAAGCCCCAGGCTTCCGCGTGCTTCATCGTCTCGGTGAAGGACACCATGCAATCCATCTTGGAGCTTGCCAAGACGGAAGGCATGATCTTCAAGTTCGGGTCCGGGTCCGGCACTAATCTCTCTACCCTTCGCTCTAGCAAAGAGGACCTGAGCGGCGGCGGAAAGGCGAGCGGGCCGGTCAGCTTCATGCGGGGGTTCGACAGCTTCGCCGGAGTGATCAAGTCCGGCGGAAAGACACGCCGCGCCGCCAAGATGGTCATCCTTAACATAGACCACCCGGACATCGAGGAGTTCATCGAGTGCAAGGAGCGCGAAGAGCGCAAGGCTTGGGCTCTCATCGAAGCTGGCTACGACCCTGGCTTCAACGTGCCGGGCGGAGCCTACGACAGTGTCATGTTTCAGAACGCCAACCATAGCGTTCGCGTCACGGACGACTTCATGCAGGCAGTCGTGGACGACCTCCCTTGGCACACCCGCGCAGTTACCGACGGTCATCCGATGCAGGAGTACCGTGCTCGCGATCTGTTCCACCGGATGGCACAGGCGGCATGGGTGTGCGGCGACCCTGGAATCCAGTATCACGACACGACCAACCACTGGCACACCTGTGCCAATACGGCCCCCATCCGGGCCAGCAACCCGTGCAGCGAGTACGTCTTCCTAGACGACAGCGCCTGCAACCTGGCCTCCCTCAACCTGATGAAGTTCCGCGACGAACACGGAGACTTCGATATCGAACGTTTCCGCGCGGCAGTTCGAGTAACCATCACTGCGCAAGAGATCTTCGTGGATAACGCGAGCTATCCGACGGAGGCTATCGCTCAGAACAGCTATGACTACAGACCCCTAGGACTCGGCTATGCCAACCTCGGGGCCCTCCTCATGGCAAGGGGTATCCCCTACGACGACGACCGGGGCCGGGCTTACGCAGCGGTAATCACCGCAATCATGACCGGTGAAGCGTATCGCCAATCCGGTGTGATCGCGGAGAAGTGCGGCGGTCCGTTCCCTGGTTTCGCGAAGAATGCCGAACCGTGTCTGCGCGTGATGAAGCAGCATCGAGCGGCGGTGGAGGACATCAACTCCGCCCTCTGCCCCGAAGGAATGGTGGATGCCGCCCGGACAATCTGGGACGACGTCGTTCATGCGTGCTCTACCGTCGGCCTCAGAAACGCGCAGACCACCGTCCTGGCCCCCACCGGCACGATCGGCTTCATGATGGATTGCGATACCACCGGAGTGGAGCCCGATATCGCGCTGGTCAAGTACAAGAGCCTAGTCGGCGGCGGCCTCATGAAGATCGTCAACCAGACGGTCCCCGAAGCGCTGCGCACACTGGGCTACGAAGAAGACGCGGTCCAAGACATTCTGGACCACATAGACAAGAACGACACCATAGAGGATGCTCCGAGACTTCGCGAGGAGCACTTACCTGTGTTCGATTGCGCGTTCCGCCCTCTCAACGGCACTCGGTCCATTGCGCCAATGGGGCACATCCGGATGATGGCCGCCGTACAGCCCTTCCTGTCCGGGGCGATCTCCAAGACTGTGAACGTCCCGAACGACGCTACGGTGGAGGACATCCAAGACCTCTACATGGAAGGCTGGCGACTGGGGCTAAAGGCACTCGCCATCTACCGAGACGGTTGCAAGCGCACCCAGCCGCTGTCCACCGGCAAACCGGGGGAAACCGCAGGTCAGGCCTCGCGACCAGTTAGGCGGAGGCTCCCAGCGGAAAGGCAAAGCCTGACCCACAAGTTCAGCGTGGGTGGACACGAAGGCTACATTACCGTTGGGCTCTTCGAGGACGGAACGCCCGGCGAGATCTTTATCACCATGTCCAAGGAAGGGTCGGTGATCTCCGGCCTGATGGACTGCTTCGCTACCAGCATCTCGTTGGCACTGCAATACGGCGTGCCACTGAAGACGCTGGTCGAGAAGTTCAGCCATACACGCTTCGAGCCGAGCGGATACACGGGGAACAAGGAGATACCGTTCGCAAAGTCCATCATGGACTACCTGTTCCGCTGGCTGGCACTTCGGTTCTTGCCGAACGACCTGCCGACCCCGAGCCCGTCGCTGGAGGAAGTCTCTGCGATTGGCAAGCAGCGCGATCCGGAACACAAGGGCTCGGCGCTTATCGAGCAGGAGCGGCGCGTCTTCATGACGCAGGCCGACGCACCCCCATGCCCCGACTGCGGGATGATCATGGTACGTAACGCGGCCTGCTACCGATGCACGAACTGCGGCCTGAGTTATGGCTGCGGTTAGGACTCGTTGACAATAGATTTTCGTCGAGACCCCGTGCGGGAGGACGGGGCTCGCAACGACTGCTCGTAGCCACTCCCTGCAATTGCGGGGAGCTCTGTAGGTCGAGCTCCCCGCGTTCTTTTCTCGGCGGGTACGAGCACTAAATATCGCGCCGCCGAACACGAGTTATGATCCGCATCGTCGGGGTTCAGAGGTCCACACAGCCGGAAAAGGAGTTCGTGCTCCTACAAAATCAAGGAGTGCGACGTATACCGCTCCTCGGCTACCTTATCACCGATGACCTAGGCATTCACTCCACCGATCCGCGCACACGTGGAGACCGGCTGTATGTGTTCCGACACGATATCAAACTGCCCCCGTCGGCGTACGTCGCGCTGATCACCGGCTGGGGAGAGGACGGCTGGCGCCGACACCCCGACGGCACCAACGTGTTCCACGCCTATTGGGGTCGCGAACGCTCCGTCTGGTATGACCACGACGGCCCGATTCATCTGCTTACCATCGCCAACACCCACACCACCCACCCAGAAGGCTACCTGCTGAGAAGATAGGTACTTTGCGTGTGCTGCCGGCGTCACTCTTTGAGAACTTCTTGTGGTGGCCTTCTTGGGAGTGCATGTACGTGGCGGGGGATAGCCGGGAGGGATAGAAAGGGACCGACGAGCGTGAGGGAGTCTGAAGAGGGGTACTACGCCATGCCGTACATGGCGGCAAGGACGAGCAAGAGGCCGTTGTAAACCGCGTGCATCACCACACAGGGGATCAGGTTGCCGGTCTCGCGCAGCAGCACACACGCCACGATGCCCACGCCCATCAACGGTAAGAGGCCGCCCAGCAAAGTGGGATGCACTGCCGCAAACGCGAGTGAAGACAACACGGCAGCCCACCAGAACGACCCCAGTCTCCGCCACAAGCCCATGAACAACACGCCGCGAAAGAAGATCTCCTCCGCGATGGGTGCTATCACTACGCCACGCACCAAGGCCAAGATCGCACCCCAGATGCCACCGCTCGCCGCAAGTTCTGCAATAGGATTCGTGTCTTGCATCGAGCCGGGAAAAAGCAGAACCGTGATCAAGGCGCCGATGGCGAGCGCTCCCAGCGAAGCACATGCACCGAGAACGCCGATGCGAAGACTCACTAAGTCGAGTTTCCCCTTTAGTCCGATGTCCTGAACGAAGAACCCCACGCGATGGGCAAGCTTAACGAGAAACCATAGCGAGGCAACTAGCCCAGCAATCGCGGCGACGGCTTCCACGCTTAGGAGCAGAAGCCCGCTACCGGCCGTGTCCTGTGGCAACGCAGCGAGAGGCAGCGAGAACACCACACCCGCAAACAGATAGAAAAGGAACGCCGTGGCCATCGAGTCACCCGCACCTAGCCCCCACGGACCGTTGTACGACCGCAAGCGCAGGGGCTCCTCGGCCAGATAGCGGAGCATCAGTGCGAAGCCGAAGACCGCCAGACCAGTCAAAGCGATCAACATGAGCCCGGCCGGGAGCAACCTCCACGGTGACTTCTCGAGGCCCTTGCGCAGTTGCCCGGCCTCCTGCTCACGCCCCGTCTTCTCCAAGAGATGGATCTCCGTCAGACTCGCCACGGTCGGATACTTCAAGTCCTGAAGTAGCTCAGGGGCTTCGGCAACGTCGCCTGGAAGGAATCGCCGATCCCCATAAATGGCCTTCCAGATGCGGTTTAGGCGACGGTCGCGTTCGTCTTTCGCATCCCGGCTGAGGCCCCGAACGGTTCCCGCCGGGTCGCCGAAGCCGTACTCCCACTGCAGTACTGCCGCGACGCGTAGTGCGTGATCACGACCAGGCCCCTTGGTCTTCAGCAGTTCCTGCACTCGCTTCTTCGCTGTCGGCGCGAACTGCCGCGCGTCTGCTCGGCCGGTCGCCACTGCCAGTTCGAGTTCGCGCTCCGCATCCACCACCACACCGGGCAATCGTTCGGTTGTCAGCGAGGTCGCAGTGTTGAGCGTGAAGAGTAGCAGTACCACCAGTCCGACGATGATCCAACCGACGGGGTTGCCGGACTCGTGTGGCGCTTCAGGAAGCTGAAACTCTGGATCTGGGCTTGACGCCGGGCATTCTTCAACCATGCGAAACCGTGATACCACATTGCGTTTCAGCCACATGGGAGAGGTTGCCGCGGCGCCGGACAGGTTCGGATGGGTAATTGCGGAGATCGGCCACCCATCCGCTTGCTCCCCTGGTTACTGAATATGCTGCATGATCCAGGTTTGGTTGCCGTAGGGTCTTCGGTTCCTGAAGAACCTCGGCTCCCTTGTCGCGAATGGCCACAAAGTCTTCATCGCAGTTGGATGAGTCTGAAGAATAGTTGAATCCAGCCGAGCCCAGGGCGAGGCCCATCGTGGAATTTGTCGAAGCCGTAGTACATCTCCCCTACCATCACGTCAACATGGTCGTACCCCCAGGCATCTCCCTTAGGAAAGCCGAGCTTATCCTCGTACCAATTCGCGTGCGCTGCGGGGTCGTCGTGAAACAGCATCACAGCGCCGAACTTGAATGCCATAGCCGACTTCTGTCGTATTCATCCGCCACGAGGCAAATAGTAGACATCAGTATGCACGAAGACAATGCGGGGATAACGACACTGTGCCCTACGGCCCCTATCACAATGCCTCCTCGAAAAGGCGTCTGCCCTCCCGCTAGCCTCCGAAAAAGCTAGGCGCCTGCCGCGCGCAGCGCGGCAGGCGCCTCTCGTCCCCCGGTGCAACCTTACTCTCCGTCGTTCGGTGTACACCCCGCTGCGATGAGCGCCTCACGAAGCCTGCCCTCATCGAATGCGTTGTCGCGATAGGTGATTCGTCCCTCTCGGTCCACGATGAACACGGTGGGATAACGTTTCACCCCGAACATCCGCGCCGTTGCTCCCTGAGCCGACGCATCCACCGCGAACTCGAACGTGCAGCCAGTCTGCTTCTGCCAGTCCAAAGCGGCGGTGTCGGTGCCGTTGATGCACAACGCCACGATGCCGACGTCGGGAAAACTCGAAGTGTGAATGTTCTGCAGGGCCAGGAACTGGTCAGGATTGGCCCCGCGCTCAAACGACCAGAAGTACAGCACTGTTGCTGGGTGCTTCGACCACACCGTGCTCAGCTTGATGTTGGGACCGGTCGCCCTGGGCAGTGTAAGCTCTGGCACCTTCGAGCCCACTCCTAGCGGCGCGCCGCCGGACATGACACCGACCGTCAAGGCGGTGAGAATGAGGAAACCGCGCACTTGCCACCTCCGATATCGCGGGCAGTCACCGTGATTCTCGGCACAAAGGAGCCAAAGGTATAATCGCGGCCGTGCTGAACCTGCACATCCCCATTGAGGACCTGACCCCCAGACAGATCGTCGCGGAGTTGGACAAATACATCGTTGGCCAGGACCGGGCCAAACGCGCGGTGGCTGTCGCGATGAGGAACCGGTTCCGACGCGCACGCCTTCCCGAGGACCAGAGGGAAGAGATCCTCCCCAAGAACATCCTGATGATGGGCCCGACCGGGGTGGGGAAGACCGAGATCGCTCGCAGACTCGCCAAACTGGCCAAGGCCCCGTTCCTCAAGGTCGAGGCCACCAAGTTCACCGAAGTGGGCTACGTCGGCCGAGACGTGGACTCGATGATCCGCGACCTGACCAACATCGCCGTTCGCCTCGTGGAAAGCGAGCGTACCGCCGAGGTCGCCGATACCGCCCGCGAACGCGCCCTGGACCGCATCGCCGACCTCTTGATGGGCGAGGACAGAGACGAAGCCCGCCCGGCAGGCCGCCCCCACCCGCTATTCACCCAAGCGATGGAGATGCTGGGAACGCTCCGGCCAGAAGGGGCGACTGTGGCGCAGCCCGCAGAGCAAGAGGAACCAGAGCCTAGCGACCGTCGCGCCAGAGCCAAGTCCTTAATCATTCAGCAGATCCGAGAGGGCGCGAGAGATGACGACCTGGTCAATGTGGAGATCGAAGAACCGAGCAGCCCCTTCATCCAAGTCTTCTCGGCCCAGGGCATGGAAGAGATGGGAGTGGACATGGCCAACCCCTTCTCCGCCTTCGGGGGCCGGCGATCCTCTCAGCGCATGACCGTGAAAGAGGCAATCCCGATCCTCACGGAAGAGGAAGCCCGCAAAATGGTGGACCAGACGGCCGTGACCAAAGAAGCCATCGCGCGCGTCGAGCAGACCGGCATCATCTTCCTGGACGAGTTGGACAAGGTGACCGGTGCAAGCGGAGGCTCCGGACCGGATGTGTCACGCGAGGGCGTGCAGCGCGACTTGCTCCCGCTGATCGAGGGTACTACCGTAGTCACCAAGTACGGACCCGTCAAGACCGACTTCGTGCTGTTCATCGCCGCAGGAGCCTTCCACGTCGCGAAGCCTTCGGACCTCATTCCCGAGTTGCAGGGGCGGCTTCCAATCCGCGTGGAGCTCAGCTCGCTGAACGAGGAAGACTTCCTGAGGATTCTCACCGAGCCCCAAAACTCGCTGGTCAGCCAATATGCACAACTCCTCGGCACAGAGGGGATCACCCTACACTTCGAGCCCGAGGCGGTTCAGGAGATCGCCCGGATAGCCACCGACATCAATTCGCGAACCGAGAACATCGGTGCGCGAAGATTGCACACGGTGATGGAACGCGTACTCGAGCCCTACCTCTTCGAAGCCCCGGAGATTGACCCGCCGGTCGTAACTGTGACGGCAGAGCTGGTGCGCGAACGACTCACGGACATCGCCAGCGACACGGATCTGTGTCGCTACATCCTGTAGGGGCCGTGCGGTGTCCCCAGGCTTCGACCCAGCCAAGGTAGTCGCGTTCAACGAGGTACTTGCTTCTATCGCGGAGGAGATGGGTGTGCGACTGGAGCGCAGTTCCTTCTCTGCGAACACCAAGGAACGGCGTGACTATTCCTGCGCACTCTTCGACTCTGACGGGCGGCTGATCGCCCAGGCCGCACACATTCCGGTCCATCTCGGCGCCATGTCCGCGCTGGTCCGGGCGCTGATCCCGCGCGTGCGGTGGCGCGAGGGAGACGTTATCGCCTGCAACGATCCCTTCCTCGCCGGTACGCACCTGCCGGACATCTCGCTCGTGTCCCCCGTCTATCTCAGTGACCAGATCTTGGGCTTCGTGGCTTCCCGCGCGCACCACGCCGACGTCGGAGGAGTCACCCCGGGCTCCATGCCGAACGTGCCCGACCTGTTCGGCGAAGGTCTCCGTATCCCGCCGGTGCGGCTGGCTGCCAAAGACCGCCTCGTGGACGACGTGATCGACTTGGTGTGCAGCAACTCCCGACACCCTGACGAGCGGCGAGGAGATCTCCTTGCCCAGATGGCCGCGAACCGCTCGGGTGCCGAGGGCTTGCAGGCACTGGCTAAGCGATACGGCTCGACCGTCTTCCGCCAGAGCACGGACGAAGCCATCGCGTATGCCGAAGCGTTGGCACGCGGCGCGCTTCGTTCCCTTCCGAACGGAAAGTACACTTTCGAGGACTACTTGGACTCAGACGGCGTGACCGCTAGGCCAGTCCGCATCCGGGTTCGAGCAGAACTCTCTTCCGGCTCGGTAACCTTCGACTTCTCGGGAAGCGAGCCGCAGCGACCCGCCGGCATCAACGCCACTCTCGCAGTCACCGAGTCGGCGTGCCTCTATGCCGTCCGCTGTCTCTTGGACCCCGAAGCGCCCACCAACGAGGGCTGCCGCCAACCCATCCGGGTGCTGGCTCCGGAGGGAACGGTAGTGAACGCGTCGTATCCGGCTGCAGTGTCGGGTGGCAACGTGGAAACCAGTCAGCGAATCACGGATGTCGTCTTGGGCGCCCTTGCTCAAGCCGCGCCGGAGCGAGTGCCCGCAGCATCGCAGGGCACCATGAACAATCTGACCTTCGGCGGCTGGGACCCGCACCGCAAACGAGCCTTTGCATACTACGAAACGATCGGGGGCGGTGGGGGCGCATCTGCGCGCCAAGACGGCGCGACGGGCCTCCACTCGCACATGACGAACACTCGAAACACACCCGTGGAAGCCCTGGAGCAAGAGATGCCGGTGCAGATCATCGAGTATCGCGCGGGGAGACGAGGCGGAAAGGGTCGGCACCAAGGTGGGGCCGGTGTGCAAAAAACCTTTCGATTTCTGGTTCCCGTTACCGGGTCTCTCCTCGCAGACCGCCGCATCACGGCACCTTATGGGGCCGCTGGCGGAAACAGTGGGAGAACGGGCATAGACGTCATCGAGGAAGACGGCAAGCGACGGCGAGCACCTGCGAAGGGGTCCTTCACGATTGGCGCTGGCGGAACGCTGACGGTGAACACGCCTTCCGGCGGCGGATGGGGCACCCCGCCGTGACGCTCCCCGAGGGCGGCATTGGCACCACGCTCTTCTACGCCGCCGCGTTCGTCGCGGTGTCGTTGCTCTTCTTCGTCGGGCCCAGGCGTGGAAAGGCGGGTTCCCTGTGGTTCGGCTTGAGCTGCCTCTGCCTGGCGGGCTACGCGGTGTTCTCGCTGGGAATGGAGATACCGGCGGCGGACTGGACGGCGGCTGCGGGCGCCGCTGCGTGCTTCCTCATCGGCGTGTGGGTCAAGGCTAGGCACGCCCACGTGAAATGAAAGTCCTTTCCTGTGCTACGGCAATCGCATCCGAAGTCAGATGGCAGAGGCGTGGGGGTGGCACCTGGCCGGCGATTCCACGGAGTTTGCCAGTGCCGGCATCTACGGCGGGGGGAGCATTCTGCCCGAGACGGTCGCCGTCATGGCGGAAGTCGGTCTTGACCTATCGGGCAAGGTGTCCAAGAGGGTGACAGACTTAGACTTGGCTTCGTTCGACGTCGCAGTGTCCCTGTGCGACGTGCCTGCAAAGAGCATCGTCGGCCCGGGTTTCCGCGGCCGCACTCTGGACATTCCACTGCCCGACCCCTATGGCCATGGGTTGGATGTGTATCGCGACGTCCGCGACAAGCTGCGCACGCTCGTTCTCGAGCTGCTTCGCGACCTGTAAGCCAATGTGGACTGATTCGATGTGGCATGACGTACGCTGACAGGTGGGAGCTCTCTATCCCATGGCCCACGTCTACCGAGCCAGCACCGACCCTTCGCAAGTCACGACCCACGACGACCCCGGCGACATCTTCGCGCTCGTTCTTCTCTCTTCGCAGTCGCCACGCCCCTCTATTCGTGGGTGTCTGCTGAGGGCGACGTGCATCGCAGTCTCCCGCCAGGGCGTACGAGAATAGGAGGTATCGCGATGCGACGCAGATTTAGCAGCATTCCCGTGTTAGTGTTGGTGCTCGGCACCTGCTGCGAACCTCAGGCTGTCTCAGAACTCGACACTGTATCGCCGAGCACAACGAGCATCACTTTGCCGCCGCCAGCTACTGACGGAAAGACAAGTCTCGAGAAGGCGATCTATGAGAGAAGGTCTGTGCGCTCGTTTGCCGACTCCCCGCTTACCCTTGCTCAGATCTCCCAGCTGGCGTGGGCGGCACAAGGCGTCACGGACAAGGCTTCCGGCTTCAGGACTGTACCGTCGGCAGGGGCGCTCTTTCCACTCGAGGCTTACTTGGTCGTCGGGCAAGTGGATGGTCTGGAACCCGGCATGTATCGGTATATCCCCAAGGACCATGCCCTCCGGCTGATCACGAAGGGTGATCAACGTGCAGCGCTGTGCTCCGGCGCCCTCGATCAAGCCGCGATCCGAGAAGCGCCCGTCTCCTTTGTTATCGCCGGTATCTACTCCCGGACTGCCGGCAAGTACGGCCTGCGTGCCGAGCGCTTCGTGCACATGGAAGCGGGGCACGTCGGGCAGAATCTTGCTTTGCAGGCCGTTGCCCTCGGGCTAGGGTCGGTGTGCATCGGTGGCTATGATGACAGCGAGGTGAGGCGGGCCCTCATGCTACCGGACGAGGAGGTGCCCCTCTACATCATCCCCATAGGCCGCAAGAAGTAATCACCTACCACATACACCGTTGGGCCTGCGCCGGGCTTGGTGGAAATTCGAGGTGGCGCATGCTTCCTGAAAGCCTAGCAAAGAAAGGCCGATCGCTTCGTGGCAGCAGAGCACACGCGGTGAAACAGCATACTGCATCCGTCCTGGAGATCGCTCGTCTCCACATCCGTGTGTTCATGAGGTTCGCCAGGAACGACATTAGGACACCCGTTAGGTTCAGAAGGAAGGAGTCCGCACTACTAACTGCGGAAGCTGGGACATCGCAGGCAATCGGGGCGATGGCACTAAGGTCAGAATAGGACGATGTGTGGCGAAGGGCTCGCTGAGCTTCGGCTGGTACGTGACGGAAGCACATTCACCTTTTGAAGTCGGGGCGCCAAACGTAGACCCACGACCAATTCTTACCCTGGTTTCCCAGCCTACCGTTGACCGCCACGGCTATCAGAGGTGGCATACCGAAGGGTAGCACTACCGGCGGAAATATTTCGTGAATCGTTTCGGTTTCCACCTGCGGCTCCCTGCCAACGCCGTAGAGGTTAATCCCGAGATTGCCGCAGAAAGCGAAGAGAGAGGCGTCGCTGACGTTGCCACCAACCAAACCAAGGGGAGCCCGAGTTGCAGCCCACACGTATTCTGGTGTGTCAGTGGAGCGCGCGATGGCAACAATGCCATGTGCCAGATCCTCAGTCTCACCAGGCAGCTTGCGCGTCGGGTAGCCGATCAGACTGGCTCCTGTAGCTAGCTGGAACCCGTGAACCATACGGTCCGAGCACAGCGCATACACCCCGCGATCACCACTGCATATGGCCAGGACGCTCGATGGCAGCGAATTGACCCAAAATGGCATGCGAGCATCCAAGTCCAGCACTCCAACCCTGTTCGTCGTGGTAGCAAAAACGAGAAACCGCTCTGGCCCTGGGGCAAGAAACTGCAGCGGTCCCTGCCAGAGATGGGACACCCAGTGCAGTCTCATATCATGGCCTACGCAGACAACCGCGCCCGACTGGAGCCCGACGTAGACTAGTCCCTTGTAGGCTACGGGAGGAGTTGCTGCCTGACCCGGCAGGAGGAAGCTTGGACCCCAAGCACCGTCAAACGACACCTTTCGTAGCCTCCCGTTCGACAGCAAGACAGCGAAGCCGTCGGTGAGTGGAGCGGGGTCGCTGCTGACAGCAGCTTCTCCCGGAGGCACGTAGCATACGCCGCCAGACAAGCTAGTCGTGTGCGCGATGAACAGCCCACCGTTCGAGCTTTTCGCAGCGAGATAGCCGCCTGAAAATGTGGGTCGGCCAGTCAGTACGCATTTTTGTTCCGGGGTGTGTTCTGAGATTTCGCTCCAATCTGGGGACATGACATACATCTTCCCATTAGACATGGCGAGGTAAAGCCCCGTGGCATCAGCCGCAATTGCCGTAAGCTCGCTTTCCCCGAAAGCCTGGTTACACACGCTCCACCAGCCTTTTTCAGCATAGAGGACCTGCCTACCGAGAACTACGTCCTCACGCCACCATGTCACGAGCCCCTGCTCGTGAGCCGCGTGGACACTGCCCTGAGAGTGGGCGGATAGTGCCGCACGGAACCCGTCCATTCCCTCGGAGGTCCCGAAAGGCATCTGCGTCAGGTTGGGCGCCTTAAGTTGAAGCCTCAAGGATATGCTCTGATTGCGGTCGAGCAAGGTCGGTTTCGAAAGGTCATATCGCCCTCCTGGGCCGTATACTGGATAGCCAGAGTCCCTAACCCAGTTCTCGGCGTTACTCCCAAAACCAACCTGGAAATAGTCTCTCCCGTTGCCAGTATTCTTGAGCGTAAACCCGATATCAATATACTCGTCTAGTAGGTAGGACCTCAGGTTCTTGAAGCTCTCCCACTCCACGGCCAGGCCATAAACTTGTTCCACCAGGCTGCCTGTTGGCAGCGAGTAAGCCCGATATCTAGAGACACCGTAGGAGTACTCGACCTTAGCGCTCGAAGGTATCAACGTATAAGCCGGCGTCGCTCCATCGCCAAAGGCGGCAGAAGGGACAAAGCAAGCTAAGCAAACGCCCGCAACTATTCTCGACATCTTCCACACTCCTTTCGGCTATCCCACATCACACGTCCAAAACCGAGTACTCCTCGCGCACCGAATGCATCCACATCATAGAACTGGCGGGGCCCACCCAACTCCGTGCCGATTCGCGTTGCACACCGACGGACGGAGTGCTACTCGTATTTGTATCACGGAGATGAGCGAATGTCAAGTAGAATTTCTTGTGACGCACGCCGTGCAGAACATAGCTTTGCAGGCCGTTGCACTCGGGCTAGGGTCGGTGTGCATCGGCGGCTATGACGACAGCGAGGTGAGGCGGGTCCTCATGCTACCCGACGAGGAGGTGCCCCTCTACATCATCCCCATAGGCCGCAAGAAGTAATCACCTGCCATATGCAGCGTCCGTGACCTTAAGCTGTATAATAAACCAGGACCCCCGGCTACGGTGGCTGGTATCGGAGGCAGGCAGTGATGCTACTTCACCTGATCGTATCTGTCACGCTGTTCGCCGCGCAGGACACCAAGATGAGCCCCGAACAGCAGCTTCGTGCCGAGTCGGCCCTACAGGCAGTGTTCTCGCGCGATTTCGATCCCATGCCGATGTCTGAACTGATCGAGATTCTGTCCAAAGAGACAGGCGTCGGCATGTCTGCATCGAACAGGGCTGCAGACGACATGGTGCTCCTGTTCGTTCGGGAGAAGTCGTACGCCGAGGTCCTCCTCGAGCTCGCACGACACTTCGGATTCACCTGGGAGATCCAGCACGTCGGGAAGACGAAGCACTACCTGTTGACCCAGACATCCGCTGCCGCGGCCGAAGAGGCGAAGGGGCGCGATCGCTTCCAGCTCGAGCGCATCGAGAAGATCAAAGCCGATGCGCGAAAAGACGCGAACATCACCGCCGAGCAGATAGAGCAGAGGAAGGCCAAGCTGTTCGAGTGGTACCGCCGGCAACCGAAAGAGCCGGATACGGGACCGGAGGAGGACTCCAACTGGTATCGCAGTCCAGAGTGGCTGACGTACCAATCCTGGCTGGGCAGCGATGAAGCCGAGGATCAGGAACGGCTCAAACCCGACCGACTAGCCGTTGCAAAGTTCGTTGCATCGCTGAGTGACGACGTATGGCTTCGGCTCGCTCGAGGCGAGACGATCTCCTACCACACCTCTCCTCGAACCTACCAGAGCCGCCTGTCGAACTCGTGGCTGAAGGATGTGCGGGCTTGGTCTGAGGGAGCGGACAAGCCGCGGCCCGATGGTCAGGACCCCATGGGGCCTGAAACGCGGGCGGCACGCGCCGTTCTCCCTTCGGTTTACTGCACCCGGCTCGGTCGCGAGGACCCGACCCTGCCCATCACGAGCGTGGGCCTCGTCTTTCAAATCGAGGAACCGAGCGTCAACCTGTTCGGTGCCGGATTGGTGACAAATCTGCGTGTAGCCCTCAGCGCATACGATCCCGCCCGCAGACCCATCCGCTTCGCAGCGTATCAGTTCGGTGTGCCGATGCGTTGGGCGGAGGCCGAACGGGAAGCCCCCTCGCCACGGAAGGACTATTCCGAGGACTCAGTACTTGGCAGGTACGTAACGGTGCCAAAAGTGTTCTCGGCCCTCGGCTCACCCGATGAAGGGGAGCGCCGTGAGGCGATGCGGCAATACACCCGCGACATGCACGAGAAGGGCCCTCTCGCGCCCTCGGTGGCCCAGATCCGCAAAGCCATCGCGGATGCAACCGGCCACAGCCTCATTTGCGACGCTTACCAAGAGCTGCTCATCGCGAGCCTGGTTCGCAGCACGAGCCGACTTATTCCTGAGAAGCTCCGCGCGGGTGAACTGCTGGATATTCTCGAGCAGAAGGACGGTCAGACGTGGCGCATCGAGGACGGCTGGATCGAGATGCGCACCAAGGACTGGCAGTTCCAACGCTCATCAACGGCTCCGCCTTGGCTGGTGCGAAAACTGATGGACTTCGCTGGTGGCGAGCGCCCGACACTGGACGATCTGGCCGCGCTCGCCGCCAGACTAACCCCTGCCCAGTGTCGCGGACTGATTCCGCTTCAGCGTTACGAGGTGTTCGCCGGCTCGGTGGGCGCCAATAGCCTCATAGGGCAAAGGGCGCTCCACACTCTGAGGCTGTGGGCCGAGCTCTCGACCGCCCAGCGTGACACCCTACTTTCCCGCGGACCCGTCCCCTACGAAACCCTGTCGCCTGGTGCTCGGAAGGCGCTGGAAGCCCTCGTACAGTTAGAACCGATTGGTATGTCGGGAGGATTCGCCGAGTTCGGCTATCCTTTCGAATGGGATAAGGCCGACAGGATCCCAATGGGAAGACCCTATGGCGTGATTTTCGACTGGACCGAGTACCTTCCGCCGCTACCCCAACGGTTCGTATACCTGGCGGCCCGGACAAACGCCACTCCCTCGTACTACGTTCGGCTGGTTGCAGACGACGGCAGCGTAGCATTTGCGATGGAGCCACCCCCGTCGGGTGCCAAGCGGATGCTGCGTAGCTACTCGAAAACGAGCAGGGACATGGAGGCTATGGGCACGACCTACCGGTTTGGCAAGTTCTTTTGCGACAGCCTAATAGTGAGCGTGCACCTCGGCAACGACACTACTGTCACCGCCGCTGCGAGGACTTCTCGCAAGGCGGAAGGCGAGGAGTTCACGGGGGACGCCTTGCCCGACGAGGTGAAGCGTTTCTCAGCTGAGACCGAATCGTCTGGGGACCGATAAGGGCAGTTGCCGACGCCACCCTAGCCCACGTTGCGGCGTATACTAGTTGCCTATTCTCCTTTCGATGCTCGTTCAGGGGAGGGAACCGATGCTATCTCGATGGCCCATCCTATTGGCTGTGCTCAGTGTGGGTGCAACCTCTTCGGCTGCCCAGACCGCCGAGGACCAGATTCGCGCAGAGCCCAAACTGCAAGCGGTGTTCAGCCGCAAGTTCGACGCGCTTCCGATATCGGACCTGCTCGCTGCCATCGCGAAGGAAACCGGTGTGAATATCGCTGCAGGGAACCGAGTGGCCAACGATATGGTGATCCTCGTCGCTCGAGAGAAGAGTTATGCAGAAGTGCTCCTGAAACTCGCGGCGCACTTTGGTTTCACCTGGCAGGTGCAGACAGCGGGAACCGGCAAGCAGTACCTCCTCACCCAGTCTTCCGAGTCGGTCGCCGCAGAAGCCAAGCTGCGTTCCCAACAAGAGCTCGCGCGCATCGAGCCGCTTCGCAAGGCAATTGCAAAGGAAGCGGCGCTCACCGAACACGACCTCGCGACGTACCGCACAAAACTGCTCGAATGGTATCGCCAAGAACCCAAAGTGGATTGGCAGAAGCTCCACGAGTCGCGTAATCCAGACGAGCCGTGGCGCGAAACACCGGAGGAGAAGGCCTACCGAGAGTGGCAGGGTAAAGAGGAGGGGGAGTTCGGCCAATTCCTGCAGCCCGACCGGCGCGCTGTGGTCCAGTTCATCTCCACGTTGGGCGACAGGGAGTGGATGCAGCTCGCATCCGGCACGCCGCTCTCCTTCTGCACGACCCCGCGTACCACACAAGGCCGCTTGCCCGGCTCGTGGGTCGCGAACACCCGCGAGTGGCTTCGAATGTCCCAAGAACCCAACTCGTCCGGTGGACCCAACGAAGAATCGGACCAGGACGCGATTCCGGCGGAGCAGCGGTTGCACTGGGACACGATGCCCCGCTTCAGCCCCTCAACCGAAGGCGGGCCCGAAGAGATGGTGGCGCACCAGAACGTGGCGATCGTGTCCATCACCCTGTACATGCCAGCTGGCGGGAGCAGCTACTTCGGTGTCAGTGGCAGAAGTGGTATGGTGCAGGCCAAGCTGATCGCGATGGACGCGCGCCGGACTCCACTGTATTACTCCGAATACGGTTTCGGCGCCGAGAGCCGATACGCACGACGCAATCGTGAAGGCGACGACGAGGCAGGCGATACCCTGAAGACCGAGAAGGACTACAGCCACGATCCGGTGCTCGGCAAGCCGGTCAAGGTCCCACAGATGTTCCGCGGTCTCGACTCACTGGACGAAGGGGAGCAGGCTGAGAGCATGATGAACGTGCTCCAAGGCTTTCGGAAGCAGGGGTTATTCAGCGTGCTGGTTACCCCGGTCCGTCACGCTATCGCCGAGAGCGCGGGTGTCTGCCTGATCTCCGACGCGTACATCGGTACGTCTGCCATGGAGTTCGAGGCTCCCTTTGGCCCCATGGCGCGCGGAGAGCAGCAGGTGGGCCGCCTGCTGGACACGCTAAAGGCCTCCGGCAGCATCGAGTGGAAGTTCGAGGATGGCTGGATCACTCTTCGCACTTCCGACTGGGCGTACTGGCGTCCGAGGCAGATCCCACCTGCAGTGTACGCCAGGCTTCAGAATGTCGGCTACGGCGCTGAGATGTCCTTCGACGAGCTCGTGCAGATCGCATCCAGCCTGACTGAAGAGCAGTTCGAGGGCAGTGGGCCTTGGACGCTGACCGGGTTCTTGGCCCAAAGCCGAACGGCTGCCTCGCTGGCAGACGCGTCCTCGCGTTCCGTTCTTCGAATGTGGGGCGGACTGAGTGCGGCCCAGCGGAACGCCCTCGTCAGTGGAGGGCGTATCCCTCTCCAGGTAATGACACCTGCCGCGCGCGATGCGATCCACACCCTCGTAAAGCGGTACTCGGAAACCGGCGGCATGAGGCTGTTCCAGGAATGGGATTTCGAACCGGAGCCGCTGGGAACGCCTTTACCGCAGCCGGGTGAGGCCGCACCCCCCGAGCCGTATGACTGGACGGAGTACATCCCAGACAAAACGCCGATGCCCGTCGCCGTCTCACTGGAAAGAAAGACCACGAACGGCTTCTACATGGCCGCCACGATGGGTGCAGGAGGCGAGACAGTGTACCGGATGGAGATGCCGGAGGCGCAGTTTGCCGCCATGATGTCCGGAATGGAGGACAGTCTCGAGGAGATGGGGCGATTCGGTGTCGGTGCACGCTTCGGACGCGTCGTGTTCGAGGACTACCACTTCCGGGTTCACCTCGCGCCGGAGGTGGTGATCGCCGTGCGCGTGGGAGTGTCGCACGAGGTGCCCAACTCGTCCTTCGACCCGAAGGACCCGCCGCCGGATGTGAGGCGACTTATTGAGAAGTCGAAAGCGGAGAGGGAACGGATGATGCGGGAGTACGAGGACGAGGAACCGTGATCTACGCCGAATCCATTGTTGAGTAAGCTGTCCAACCTTCGGGTGCTGTTCACCAACGACCTGCACGGCAAGCTGTCCGATGCGGGTGCCGAGTACCTTGCGCGCCTGAAGGCCGAACGCACCGGCACACTTCTCTTGGACGCCGGCGACGCGATCCGCACCGGCAACGTCGGTATCCCGCTGCGCCCCGAGCCCGTGTGGCAACGAATGGAGGTGGCCGGCTACGACGCACTCACGCTCGGCAACCGAGAGTTTCACGTGACGGAGGGCGGACTTCGCGCCAAGCTCAAAGGCGCCCCGATGCCGGTGCTCTGCGCCAACATGTACGTTCAGCGTCCCGCGGAACCGAGGCTGGCACCATACGCTCTGCTGCGTCTTGGGATGGTCACGATCGGAGTGCTGGGGCTGTCGGTGCCGATGGTCACGCCTCGCATGGTGGCGTCCGCACTCAGCAACTTCCTGTTCGAAGACCCAGTAGCATCGGCAGTACGATTTGCGCCCGAGTTGCGGGACAGGTGCGATGTCCTGATCGCACTGACACACGTGGGACTCAAAGTGGACCGCAAGATTGCGGCAGCAGGTCTGGGCTTCGACCTCATCGTCGGTGGCCACTCGCACGACGCGCTGACGGAGCCCGAGATGGAAGACGGCGTGCCCATCGTTCAAGCGGGCTCCCACGGGCGCTGCGTGGGAGAGGCCGTTCTCATGCTCGGCCCTCCCGTGCGCCTCACCTCCTATCGCCTTCTGCCACTCTCGTAGGGCTGCCCGGCACCGTTGCACAGAGGTTGGCGTTCCCGCGAAGGCGGGAACCCACTGAGCCAACCCCGCATTGCTACCCGCATTCCCTACCTCTACGGCGCTGGCTTGCTCCGCGGCTCCCGACTGAGCCAAACTGGTAGCCATGCGACACCCTCAGCTCTTCGACAAGGACGCCTCCGCTCTGGTCGTGGTGGACATCCAGAAGCCCTTCCTCGACCCCTGCGATGACAAGGACCGCGTCGTTCGCCGGTCACGTTTCCTCATCCAGGCCGCGCGCGTGATGAGCATCCCCATTCTCGCAACGCTGCAATACGCCACGAGAATGGGAGGCATGGTCCCCGAGATTCAGGAAGTGCTGCCGGAGGACTGCCTGCCCACCGACAAGCTATGCTTCAGCTGCTACGGCGCCGAGAAGTTCGCGATGGACCTTCAGGCCAGCGGACGGCGCCAGGTGGTGCTATGCGGCATCGAGACGCACATCTGCATCAACCAAACGGCGCACGATCTGCTTCACGCCGGCTACACCGTCGGCATCCCGACGGATGCCGTATCCGCAAGGGGGAAGAAGAACCACAAGTACGCCCTCCATCGTATGGCTAATGCCGGCGCGATTCTCACCAACAGCGAGAGCGTCGTGTACGAGTGGCTGTATCAGAGCGGCACGCCCGAGTTCAAACAGATTCTGGAGTTGGTGAAGGGATTGGAGTAATTACAATGCTTGGCCCCCGCGGAGGGCTGAATCCACGGGGGCCGTTCGCTGCTCTACTTGATTAGAGAGAAGGAGAGAGAGTCATCTGTTAGGTCGCAGTTCCACGAAATCGCCCATCCGCTCCGCGACCCAATCCTCCAAGCCCTTCGCTTGCCGCAGGGCTTCCTGGATGGACCCCGAACGGCAATCCACCAACAGTTGACCGCTCGGCACGGTCCATCGAACAACGATCGGCACGTCATAGTGCGAAGCCGCCGTTAGCAGCACGGACAACGCCTCACCAGTAACCACCTCGGCTTTCACAGCCGGGCCGAATGGAAGAACGTAGAACTCCATCTGGTCGCGCCCGTCCGTCGTTGTGGTAACCCACAGCACAGTTGGTCGAGAAGCGTCTGCCAAGCTCTTCAGCGCAACACGGACGGTCTTGTCTTTGCCGACGCGAAACGAGTCCACTTCGCTCGCGTCGCCATATCCCGACAACTGCTGCAGCCGGACATCGGTCGCGGTATTCGCCGTGATCTCGAGGGCGGGCGCACGCTCGTTCCAGGAAAGGGATTGGACGGTGACGTCTAACGGCGTCGGTTCCTCCGTCCTGCCGAATAGGCCGCTTATCTGCAATCCCTCGGGAACCACGTTCATGTAGGCAATCACGAGCACGGCTGCCACCGCGCCCACGGCGGTCACATTCCGGACCCAACGAAGCCAGCTTCCGCGAGCCGCCTCGCGCGCCTGCAGAGCATCGTTACTGATCCGGGCCCGGATGTAATAGTCGAGATTGTCGGGGATCGGGGCCTCTTCGATCTCGCCGAGCATCTGCCACACTCGCTCGAACTCGGCAAAGGCGGCCCTGCACTCCGCGCAGGTTTCCATGTGGCGACGCAGATGACCCGCAAGACCCTCGGAGAGGTTGCCTTCGCGGTATTCGGAGAATCGATCTCGAGCCTGTACGCAGTTCATAGTCGCGATCTCCCGGTTCTGCTCGTCTGACTCGGCTACGGCTGGAAAAGTTCCGCCTGTCCCGACAGGATCTTTCTCAGGTTCATGCGAGCCCGATGCAATCGGCTCTTGACCGTGCCGATGGGGTGCCCGACCGCCTCCGCGATCTCCTCATAGGACTTGCCCTCGGTGTGATACATCAGCACCATCAGCCTCTGGTCGTGGGGGAGCTCACGGATCGCCTTCAAGAGCGCCCTCGACTGCTCTGAGAACTCTGCCAGTTCTTGGGGGTCCGAGCCCTCGTCGGCCACCTGCCGGTGCACCTCGCTGTCGCCGAGATCCTGTGCGGCTTCCAGCGAGACGTGCCTTCGGTGTCGCTCGCGCCGGCTCATGTCCAGATACACGTTAGACAGTATCTTGAACAGCCACGTCGAGAGCGCAGCATCGCTGCGAAAGCTCCGGATGGCGCGGAAGGCACGAATGAAGGTATCCGCTACCAAGTCCGCGGCGTCGTCGGGGTTCCCGCAGAGCCGTAGGGCGAACTGATACGTGCGGTTTTGGTAAAGGGCTACCAAACCGTCGAAGGCCGACCGTTCGCCCTGCTGCGCCCGCAGGATTAGCTCGGCTTCGTGTTCGGGTCTCGGGGGCCTCAGTCCCATCTCCCTGCCGCGGCAATCGCGGCGTCCTCTTCCGCCGTCGTAGCCACATCGGCGCGGCCGCCTTCGAGCCTCTTAGCGAACACCCGGCACTCATTCCTGCCAATCAGACTCGTCAGAACGGTGCCGTTCCCGGCGTCGTCCATCAGGGCGAGGGTGAAGCTCTGCTTGCCGCCAACGTCCTCGAAAGCGTCGTACTTCACCAGTCCGATCCGGCGCACCGAGTGTGCGAGACGCGAGGAGAGCGCGTCCACCCGAGCGTCCCCCCTGGCCAGGCGGTCCTCATGCTCCCGAAGCGTCTGCAAGTGGCGCTGAAGCATCTCCACGGCTCCCAGACCTTCGGCACCCTCGAGCAGTCCATCCCATCTCCGTGCCGAGCCGGCCGTGCGTCTCCACAGCACAGCGAGCGCCACCAGGGAGATCGCCTGGACCAAGATCACCGCCATAAGCCATGCGGCCAGGTTATTCGTCCCAATACCAAGAGATTCTGCGAAACTGCCCAAGGTCATGCCTCCGTGCTGCGCGAACGTCTCCGCGTCCGCGTCGTACTATTATGCGAGATGAAGCTGATCGAACTCAGTAGGGTCAGCCCGCCCGAACTGCCGCCGCGCCCCGAGCGGCGCCGTCCCGCGCCTATCGTGACCCTGGTTCTGCTTCTCGCACTGTCCGTGTTCACTTATCTGAACTTCCAAACCGTCGTCGTCGAAGGCCGGTCCATGGAGCCGAACTTCCACTCCGGCGAGCGGCTCTTGGTAACGCGAGCCTTCTGGCTATTCGGGGAACCCAACAGAGACGACGTGGTGGTCATTCGCGACAACGAAGGACCGCACGCTGGCTTCCTTATCAAGCGTGTTGTGGCACTGCCAGGGGATTGGGTCCCGGGTTCCCTCGCCCCCGGGAGGATGCCGATGATGGTGCCTCCCGGCCACGTATTCGTGCTCGGTGATAACCTGGCCGAGAGCGACGACAGCCGGCGCTTCGGTCCCGTGCCCGTGGTTCGCATTCTCGGAAAGGTTGTTCGGTGATGAGTGCAATCCCGGAAGGTCGGTATCTCAACGGACGCATTCGTTTCGAAGCGCTTACCGAGCCGGACCGACCGGTCTCCTTCGTGTTGGTGTTCGCGACGGATGGGGACCGGTTCGTGGTCTCCCGGATCCGAGGGCGTGGCTGGTGCATCCCCAGTGGCTCGGTGGATGAGGGTGAGACACCGGAGCAAGCAGCCGAGCGCGAACTAATGGAGGAGGCGGGTTGCACTTCGACGGACCTGCGCCCGTTCGGGTCGGTTGTGTGGGAGCGCCCTTCGGGCCTGCAGGTCGGGCTGGCGTTCGTTGGGCGTCTTCAGTCTCTGGCCGAACCGACGATTCCGTCCGAGGCCGACGACGTGCGGCTGATGAGCTTGGCAGAGCTTAGGGAGAACTACTTCGACTGGTCACCCTACTACGAGGCGATGTTCCAACGAGCACTCGAGGCTCTCCGTTAGTCGGCAGGCTCCGTTGCCGTCACCTCGAACCTGCAGCGGATGTTGCCGAATGCGATCTCATCCCCATCCGCGATGGGTGCTTCCTCGCCGACCCGTTCCGGCTGCACGTCCGGCCCGCGATAGAGGAACGTGCCGTTACCGGATCCGAGGTCGCTGAGCAGCCACTGCTCGCCCTCGCGCCGAATCCGTGCATGCCGCCTGCTCACGAACTTCGAGTCGGGGAACTCCGTGAGGTCCACGTCCACTTCGCAGACCGCTGGGTCGTAGCGGCCGATCAGGTTGTCGTCGCGCAACTCGAACACGCGCTCGGTGGGGCCGGTGGCGTCCATGTATCGCAGGCGCGCCACCCCCTCGGTCGCCGGATGCTCAATGGGAGCCTCCAGGGGCTCTTCTTCCACAAAGGACTCTTCTTCCATCATGCGCTAGCCGGTTCTCTTTCCCGGTAGCCGATTCCTCCCCATAGAGTCGTGAGAGCGTACACGAGAAGCGTAAGCAGCAGCCCAGGGTACATCGGCTCGACCCCGAGCGGGTACACCGGCCAGCCGTCCACCGCATGTGCCTTGCCTATCAGAAACCATGCCGTGGAGGTCACGCTGCCGCCGATCATCATCGCCACGGCTACCACGGGGCCAGGTCTCGCACTCGGGAAGAAGGCCAGTACCACTGGCAGTAGCAACCCTGGGATGATGCACGACCCGACGGTCCACCACAGCTCCACCACACTCTGGATGGCGAGCGCACCGACGAGCCCGATCACGGTCGCCAGCGCCACCCCCCAGCGCGTGTAGCCGGGCAACTTCTCCTCGCTCACCTCACGGCGCAGCCGCCACAGAATATCGCGTCCGAACGCCACACCGCCAAGGAACGCATAGCTGACCAAGGTGGACATGATGGTGGCGAGAAGGCCAACGTAGAACGCCCCTCGGAAACCGGGCGCGAGCACCGCATCCGCCAACTCCGGGAAAGCCATTTTCGGGTCGGCTAAGAGCGGATCGTGAAACACAGCCCTCGCGTAAAGCCCGACCGTCGTCGTGATCGAGTCGAAGACGAACCACAGCGCGACGCTCCAGAGGATCCCCTTGCGGGCGACCGATGGGCTCCTCGCTGCCGCGCAGCGCTGATGAAACGAGGGGTCCACGAGCGTCCAAAGCGCGATAAAGAACCATGCGATCACATAGGTGGCGCCGTGGCCTCCGTCCCACGTCCAGTGCAGGGGTGGAAGGTTCTCTCGAAGGAACTCCAACCCGCCATACCGAGCCACTGCGAACGGGAGGATGACGGCGATGCCGATGTACATCGCAGCGAACTGCACCAAGTTCACTCGAATGTCGGCGAGCAGCCCACCGCGATATAGGTACACGGTCGAGAGAATGCCTCCGACGATGCAGCCCTCCACCAAGCCCATCCCGAATACCCTCTGCAGCAGCACGCCTATCATCAACAGGTAGGGAGCAGGAGTTGTCAGCAGGAATGTCAGGATGCCGCCGATGACCGATGCGGGTCGTCCGTACGCCTGAAACAGGCGGTCCGAGAGGCTGTACACGTCCGACTCGCGGATGCGCGGGGCCAGCAGGTAGGCGAACAGCACCGCAAAGACGTAGTAAGGGAAGCCATTGACGAACCAGTTGGTGATACCGGAATTGTAGGTGAACTCCCCGACGCCCAAAATGCCGCCGTACCATGTCGCGACGAGGGTTGCAACCAGGGCCGGCAACGTGACCGCCCGACCGGCTACCATGAACTCGGACACGCCTTTGCGACGCGCGGCGAAGCCCGCGACAAACACCAACGCGAGGAAGAGCGCGACGACGACGTAGTCGGCTGTTACGAATCGGGCCAACGGAAGGGGTCGCTCCTATTCCTACACAGGAACACCCCAAGACAGCCCTCGCGGATAGAAAGGCGCACGGGGTTCTCCATCACCTCGTTGTGTACCCCGTCGCGCATGCCGAAACGAAGAGACTCCGCTGAAAGTGGCCACCGCAGGCCGTGAGTCTGAATCCTGTCCGCGGATGGAAGGCCCAATAACGACAGCGTGGTCCCCTGGGGGAGATGCAACTCCGCCTCGTCCGTTACGAAGTGGACCAGGCACCTATCCTCGACGATTCGCACCCTTCCCCGGTGTGCGTATTTGGCGCAAACACTGAAGGTGGCCAGCACGTGGTCAATCTCGGAACTCTGAGACGCCGTGAGAATGATGTCGCGAGCATCGGTACACTGCAGTACCCAGTAGAGAGCTTTCTCCGCGTCGGTGGTATCCTGGCTCGTGTCGTGGATGACCTCGAAGTCCTCGGTAGGGGACTGGAGAATGCGTTCGGGCGCGGAGTCTAAGTCACCGATGACTGCCTGGAAGGGAAGACCTGCATCTAACAGGGGTTTGGAACCTCCGTCCGCGGCGACCACGATATCCGCTGCACGAACTAAAGTTCGCAGGAGCCTTTTCGATGGAGGAGTCCCATTCAGAACTATGACAGCCTTCGATGCACTCACTTTTACCCGCCCTTGCTCGTCTCAAGCGCGAATCGGACATCGGGCATCGTGGGTCGGAGAACGCAACGTCTTCCCAATGTCCGGTACTCGTTATTGTAACGCACTTCTCGCGGAAAGTCAAAGATCATTATGTGATAACAGAGGTGCTCTCGCTCGTCCATGCTGAATCTTTCGCCAAAAGGCTTGATCAAGGCATACATGCATGGCATCTTCCCGATGGCCGACCCCGCGACGGGTGAGATTTGGTGGTTTCGCCCCGATCCTCGCGCTATTCTGCCCATACGTGCAATGCACGTCAGTCGCTCCTTACGACGAGTGCTGCGCTCCGGCAGATTCGACGTAACCACCGACCGCGACTTCGAGGGAGTGATGCGAGGCTGCGCCGACCGCGACGAGACCTGGATCTCGGAGGACATCGTCCGCGCCTACACGGAACTGCACCGAATGGGTCATGCGCACAGCGTGGAGACATGGCGCCAGGGCAAACTCGTCGGAGGCGTCTATGGCGTCTCCCTCGGTGCTGCGTTCATGGCGGAGTCCATGTTCCACCGAGAGACGGACGCTTCGAAGGTAGCCCTGCATGCGCTCGTCGAACGACTGGCCGAGCACGGCTATGAGTTGCTCGATGTGCAGTACCAGACCCCCCACTTGGCATCCCTGGGCGTGATAGAGATCCCCTTGGCCGAGTACCTACGAAGGCTTTCGGTCGCATGCCGCGAGACCCGTCACTTCGGCGACTGATCGGTGCCGGCAATCTGGCGGGTTAGCGCGCCTGTAGCGGTCTTCCCGCTAAGATGAACGGTTGTCACATCGCCTGCACGGCTGTACAGTGTGTGAAGTAGCCTGTTTGGCTACAAAGCGCGAGCGGCCCCGGACGCTCCGCAGCCCGCATGCGGAGATGTTCTTACGGGGAACCCAGCGCACGAAGCACGACTTTCCACTCGAGCGGTCGTGCCGCGACTAAGAAGAGGGGATGGTCGGTGAAGGGATGTCGCAATTCCAGCCTAAAGGCGTGAAGCGCCTGGCCGACTAGCGAAGACGCGACATCCCTTCCGGCCGATTGGGAACCGTACGTCGCGTCTCCCAGGATGGGCAGTCCAATGGATGCCAGGTGCACCCGCACCTGATGCGTCCGTCCGGTGTGCAGACGCGCTTGCAGTAGCGCAAAGCCCGGGAACCGCTCCACCACTTCGAAGTCAGTCCTTGCGGGTCTCGCCCATGGTGCATCCTGAGGCAGCACGGCCATCTTCTTGCGGTTCTTGGGGTGTCGTCCTATAGCCGCGTCGACAGTGAATCGCTCCTCTCGTGGGTTGCCTACGACAATACACTCGTAGAGCCGTGTCACCTCTCGCCGCGCGATCATGCGCGATAGCCTCCAGTGCGCCGCATCGGTCTTCGCGACGAGTAACAGCCCCGAAGTGTCCTTGTCCAACCGATGGACGATCCCGGGCCGAAACGGTGCGGAGCCCTCGGCGAGCGAGCCGCCTCGACCAAGCAGTGCGTGCACCAGCGTCCCGCGTCGCACGCCGGGGCCTGGATGGGATGCCATGCCCGGCGGTTTGTTGACAACCAGCAGGTACTCGTCCTCATACACGATGTCGAGGGGAATGGCCTCGGCTTGGAGCACTTCGGACGGTGCAAGGTTGGGAATGTCGTGACAGTGCACGATCTGGCCTTGGGTGAGTTGGAGGCCCGGCTTCGCAGTCCTCCCAGAGACCGTGATCAGACCCTCGCGAATTGCTCGTGCGATTCTTGCTCGACTGTGCTCCGGCAGCCGCCGAGCCACGTACACATCGAGCCGCTCTCCGGCCTCCGCAGGTCCGACCTCGAAACGCCGCACTGACTGAACTCCATGGTGCATGAGCTGCATGGGATGACCCCGACGGGTCGGGGCGCACTCGCCTTTGTCGCCCGCCGATACGGCGTCCGCGCCTCGACGGCTCCTTTCGGGAGTTCTGCGGCGCACGGAAAGGTCGGTTTACCGTTGCTTCCTTCCGGACCTGGCGGAGTTCGCCGAGATTCCGTCGCGCAGGGCCCGAACCTCGACACCGCCGATACGCGGCGTTTCGCACCGGAGAAACGCCGGGGGCGAGCATTCGACCCCGCTATAGCGGATTTCGGGTACAGGGCACCGCTGGCTCCCCGTCTAGCGCCCCGACCGATCAGGGCCACCCCATGCAAACACTACACTACTGATTCTGTTGTTCGGGGCCCGTCGGCGGACCCGGAATCTTGGACGGATCGACCCGGCGATATCGCTTTGGTGGCTCCGGCACCTCGACGAAGCCCTCCGTCTCCACCACCGGCACCTTATCCCTCCACTCGCCGGTGCGCAAGAGCTGCTCTCGGGTCAAGTGAATCACCGCTCGAATCTGACGTAGCCCTGGTACCGAAGTGTCCAGGTAGCGCTTGTCATCCATGCCTTCGCCATTCCAACCCAAACGGTCCTGCACGTGCGGTGGCGCCCACCTCGGAGACCACAAGAACTCCACGTCGTACTTGTCCGCAATGAACGGGTACATGACGGGGTCCTTGGACATGTTGATCGTTCGGGCGAAACGCTTCTTTCGGTTGAACAACTCGTCCTGCATGTACGTCACATCTTTGTCAATCTCGAACGTGAACTCCTTGGGTGAAAGGTCCAACACGTAGCCCGCGTCTTTCAGCGTGCAGCGGACGCGCGCGCCGATGGGGGCGAGGCCCAGCGTACCCACTACGCGAATTACCCCTGGCTCGATCACCGATACGCGTGCGCCGAAGTTCATCTGTTCCAACGGTGGCAGCGTGGTGTAGCGGCCCTCTTGGTTGTAGTCCCCACGCTTCATTGCGAAATAGCCACGCGCGGCCATTCGGATGATGTGGAGGTCCAAATTGCTTTCCACCGTGTCGCGGCCGATCTTGGCGGAGTCGGAATCCGGGAACTCCTCGACCAGCTCTTGATTGATGGCGTACAGCTTCTTGTAGTACTCCAGCGCCTTCCATATCTGGCCGTTCTTCTCGTAGGCATGCGCCAGAATGTTGCGACGTGCAAGCGGGATGTCGTCGAACGTCACAGCCTTCTCGAATGCGACGACCGCTCCCGGGAAATCTTGGATCTTGTGGTACTTCATCCAGCCCAACTCGAACCACATCTCATAGGTGTTGGGATTGTTCCGAATGCCCTCCTCCAACAGCATCAAAGCCGGGGCGAGGTATCGCCTATCGGACCGCTGATCCTCATCCGTGAAGTTGTAACCCATGTGCCACGCACCCGTGACGTAAACGTCGATCTGGTGCGGGTCAAGGATGGTCACGAGACGAACGATGGGCAGGATCGCGTCATAGTTTCCGCTGTGGAAGAACTCGTCCGCCCGTACCCACAGGATGCCGGCGAGCACCTCACGAAAGCCCACCAGCGCGAAGAGCATCTGCTCGGGCGAGAGCCCCACGGCGTACAAGTTCTTGGGCGCGTAGTACTTCCGCCACAACGGATCGATTGTCGCCTGAAGCCCGCCTTGGACGATGGCTGCCGCGATCAAGAGGCCGATGAGCAGCTTGCGCGACCTCAACTTACACCTCGCGCCTGTCGAAAATCAGCACCGAGCCCAACAGCAGGATGCTCGTGTATACCACCGCGTACAGCAGCACCTGAATGACGTACACCTGCGGGCTGCCCACCACCGACTCCGGGTTGATGATCGGATTCTGCACGTTGTAGTTCGCGAAGTTGGGCAGCACGTAGTGAATGAGCACAGCCCCCACTCGCGCAATCTCGCTCACCCCGCGACCGCTGGCAAGCGACTCGAACAACGGATTAGCCAGATTGCCCACCACGTACACGCCGAAGCTAAGGAAGAAGTTTACGAGCGGCGACACGAACGTGCTGAAAAACATCGCAACGGCCGCGAGGATCACCATCTGCAGGAAGAACAGCGTCGGGCCCTGCCACAGGTTCGGTGGAAGCTGCTTCTCTTGGCCGGGTGCAAAGTAGAACACCAGGATGAACACGACGGTCATCATCGCCATCAACACGAGGATGGTGGCCACGCTACCGAGGAACTTGCCGATGAGAAACTGATGGCGCTGTACCGGCTTCGCCAAGATGGTGTAGATCGTGCGGCGCTCTATCTCCTGAGGAATCAGGCTGATCGTGAGCACCACCGCGACCAGCGCCCCGACCATCTGAATCACCCCGAGACCAAACGCGATAACCACCGTGTTGGCCTGGCGCGGCGAGAGCTGCTGCAGCCCCGGGGTCACGATCAGGAGCCCCAGGCCGATGAGTAAGATGATCAAGAGCACCTTGCGCCGGATGGCCTCGCCGAGTGTCGTTCCGGCAATCGCCAGGATGGGGATCACGCACTCACCTCCTGCGCGGCGCCGACGGTCTCCACGAACCAGTCCTCTAGACGCTTCCTTCGCGGGATGATGCTGATGACGCGGCCCTGCTTCGACCGCACCAGGTCAACGGCTTCGTTTACCGACCCGTCGTCAGGGAAGTCAGCGATCAGCCTACCCTCACTAAGCGAAACGATCACGCCATCGCGGTGTAACCTGTCGTGAACCTCTTGCGGCACGCCCTCCGCAATCATCTCGATGCGCCCGCCGGCAAGCAGCGAATCGAGGGTTCCTTCCTTGATCACCCTTCCCTCGAACATCATCGCCACGCGGTCGCAGATTCGCTCTACCTCGGAGAGCTCGTGCGAACTGATGAAGACCGTCTTCCCCTCGTCGCGCAGCGCCAGGATCAGCGAACGAATCTGTGTGTGCGCGAGCGGGTCCAGTCCACCCGTAGGCTCATCCAAGAACAGAATCTTGGGGTCGTTCAGTAGGCACTGGGCCAGTCCGATGCGCTGTTGCATGCCCTTGGAGTACTGACCAATGGGCTTGTGCGCGTCCCCCGCGAGGCCGACCCGCTCCAACAGCTCAGCGGCTCGTCGGTCCCGCTCCTTAGTCGGGATGCGGAACAGTTTGCCGTAATAGTCCAGCACCTCGAGGCCGGTCATGTGCTCGTAGTAATAGGGCTTCTCGGGTAGGTAGCTCAGGTCGAAGTGGAGACGGATATCGCCTATGTCGCGCTCCATGATCCAGGCCCGACCCGACGTGGGGTAGATGATGCTCAGGAGCATTTTGATCACGGTGGTCTTGCCGGCGCCGTTCGGGCCCAAAAGTCCGAAGATCTCGCCCTCGCTTACCGTCAGGGTCAGGTTGTCAACAGCGTTCCGCTTCCCTTGCCACCGCGAGTTGTAAGTCTTGGTTAGGTTCTCGGTGCGAATGGCGGGCGTCAAACAGTTCCTCCTCGCTCCAGCACTGCGGGCGGGATATGATTATACTGGTCGCCTGGATCGAGTGTCAACGAATCTCCGGTGTGAACCGAGGAGAAGCGAGCGGGCAAAATATCGAGGATTTGTGCTGCTCGCTCTTTCTAGGTCGAACTAAATGCCCTAGTAAATACGTATAATAGATTGGCAAACAGAAAGCTAATCGAAGACCGCTCGGGCACTCTGCGGGACCCGTGCGCAGTGTCTCCACCGCGGACGCGAACGAGAGTGAACGAGCAAGGTCGGAAAGCAGATTGCGGGAATGTGCTTTGCTCTCCTTTCGGCATTCCCGCTCTTTTTTTGCCTCGCCCGCCCCTACCGAGTGTCGCCAGCGTCGTCGTCCTCCGGTGCGGACTGCGCGAACGTCCACGCCTGGTAGACCACCAGCACGATGAAGGCCAGAAGCGCTGTCACGAATCCGGCCTGGGCTAGGTTCCCCTTCGGCTCCAGGAGGCCGAAAGCAATCATGACCGACACGCCGACCAACGGGATCGTGGCGAGGGCAGCCGCACGCAGCGCGTAGGGGTTTAGTGCTTCGTGCCACACCAGGCCCCAACGGACGCATAGGTGTACGAAAGTCCTGTAACCCATGTACAGGAGGATTGCATAACCGAGGAGCGCGTACAGCAGAGCCGCAAGCTCCAGCGCGACCATTCGCTAGTCTGCGTCCAGTCCCACGGCTCGCAACGTGTGACGAACGTTCCTGAGGTGATGCTCCAGACTCAGGCACTCGGCGAGCTGCTCGTCGTAGAGCCTGCTCGAAACCACCGGGTCATCCTGCAGCGCAGCAGCAAAGTCCTCTCCTGCCCAAGCCCGCGCCGCCGCACGTTGCACGGCTGCGTACGCCTCTTCGCGCGACAACCCTGCCCGCACCAAGGCCAGCAGAACGTGCTCGCTCATCGGCAGGTCGCGCATCAGCCGAAGGTTGGTGGCCATCCGCTCTTCATCCACGCGGAGGCCCCGCAGGATGCTCGTGAGCTTCCGCAGCATGAAGTGCGCCAGGTGGAAGCTGTCCGGGAACACGATGCGCTCGGCGCTCGAGTTCGATAGGTCACGCTCATGCCAGGTCGCCACCGATTCCATCATGGCCAGTGCATTCCCTCGCAGAACCCGGGCGAGGCCGCACAGCGTCTCGCTGTTCCACGGGTTGCGCTTGTGCGGCATGGCACTCGACCCTGTCTGCCCCTTGGCGAACCCCTCTTGGACCTCGCGAATCTCGGTTCGCTGTAGGTTGCGTAGTTCGGTCGCGAAGCGCTCGATGGTCGCCCCTAGTCCCGCCAGGCAGCCCAGCACGAACGCGTGGCGATCCCGCGAGACGATCTGAGTGGAAGCCGGGTCGGGTCGGAGGCCGAGCTCGGCGCACACAGCAGCCTCGATGCCGGGGTCCAGTACTCCATGCACGCCGACTGCGCCCGACACCTTGCCGACGGCAACTTCCTCGCGAGCCGCCCGAAGTCGCTGCTCCCATCGCGACACCTCGGCGTACCAGCCGGCCAGCTTGAAACCGAAAGTGATGGGTTCTGCATGGACCCCGTGGGTGCGCCCCATCATCGGCGTGTCACGGTGTCGCGTAGCTATCTCGCCGATCACGCCCTTCAACTCGCCGGCTTCAGCGAAGAGAATGTCCAGCGACTGGGTGAGCTGAAGTGCCAGTGCGGTGTCTATGATGTCGTAAGAAGTGACGCCGTAGTGAACCCAACGGCCCGCCGGCCCGATGTTCTCCTCGACGTTGCGCACGAAGGCCATCAAATCGTGCCTGGTGACCTGTTCTAGCTCCGCCATCCGCCGCAGGTCGAATCGCGCCCCGGAGACGATTGCTTCGAAATCCTCGGGTGGGATGACACCTGTTGCCGAAAGGGCGCGACACACCGCGATCTCCACTCGGAGCCACGTGGCCGCGCGTGCCTCGTCGCTCCAGATGTCTCGCATCTCGGGTGTCTGATAGCGTTCGATCATGGCATGCTCTTCCCTCCGGGGCTCACCCTTGCCAGCGCCCACTTTGCCGCCATCCTAACTGGATTCCCGCCTTCGCGGGAATGGCAAGTCGAGCACCGGCGCAGAATCGTTACTCCCGCAGGGCGGAAGTCCAGGCACTTTGCCCCGACCGTTGCTTGGGATGTAACGCCCAAACGCCTACACGATCGGCGGCTTGGCAGCCATGGCCTCCGCCATCGCCCGCTTCTTCTCCTGCAGCAGCCCGGCCAGCCGCTCGTCGGACAGTGCCAGCATCTGAATCGCTAGCAGCGCGGCGTTCTTGGCGCCGTCAATCGCTACTGTTGCCACCGGCACTCCTGGAGGCATCTGTACTGTCGAAAGCAACGCGTCGTGACCCTCTAGGGCACCGGCTCGGATCGGAATGCCGATCACGGGCAAGTGCGTGTTCGCGGCAACGGCTCCGGCCAGATGAGCAGCCATCCCCGCCGCGCACACGAACACCTTCGTTCCTCGCGATGGCGCCGCTTTCACGTACTCTGCCACGAGATCCGGAGACCGATGGGCACTCAGCACCCGCGCCTCGAATGGCACGGCATACTCTCTCAGAGTATCGAACGCGGGCTCCAGCTTAGGGGTATCCGACTCGCTGCCCATCAGAACCGCGACCGTCGGTTCGCTCATACCGCGATGTCCCTTCTGTAGTGCATGTCCTCGAAGCGCACCAGCTCCACCGCTTCGTAAGCCCTGTTTCGTGCTTGCTCCAGCGTGTCGCCTGCTGCGGTGACCGAAAGCACACGTCCGCCGTTCGTCAGCAGCTTTCCGTCCTCTCGAACCGTGCCGGCGTGGAACACCATCACGTCGTCCAAGAGCGCTGCGTGCTCGAGGCCCGAAATCGGCAGTCCCTTGCGGACCTCACCGGGATAGCCCTTCGACGCGACGGTGATGGCCACGACGTGCCTCATCGGTTGCCACGTTGGCGCCGCGATGGGCTTGCCGGTAGCCAGACCGTACAGCATCTCGCCCCAATCATCGTCGCCGATGCGGACCAGGACCTGAGTCTCCGGGTCGCCGAAGCGACAGTTGTACTCCAGGCACCGTGCACCGTGGGCCGTGAGCATCAGCCCCGCATACAGTAGGCCCACGAACGGGTGGCCCTCTGCTTTGAGCGCCTCGGCAGCGCGGTCGCAGAACACTTCGTGCATCTCGTCCAACGTATCGGGCTGGTATATCCCGTGCAGCGTACGGGCGCCCATGCCTCCGGTGTTGGGGCCGCGGCCGCCATCCAGCGCCCGCTTGTAGTCGCGGACCGCAGGAGTAAGAAAACCTTGCCCGGCGGAGCGCAAGCTGAAGAGCGACAGCTCGGGGCCTTCCATGCGCTCCTCGATCACGACCGTTGCGCCCGCATCACCCAGCACGCGCCGGACCATCATGTCCTCGACCGCCTGCAGGGCTTCGGCTTCGGTGTCGGTAACTATTGCGCCCTTGCCGAATGCCTCTCCACTCGCTTTCACGACCAGCTTCGTGCCCCGGGCGTACGCCTGGGTCACGTACTCGCGAGCCAACGCCGGGTCATCGAAGGACTGAAACTCAGCGGTCGGAATCCCTGCCTTTGCCATCAAAGCCTTTGCGAAAGCCTTCGAGCCTTCCAGACGGGCGGCTCCCGCACCTGGGCCGAACACCGCGATACCCTCCGCACGCAGCCTGTCCGCAAGCCCTTGGATCAACGGTCCCTCGGGACCGACGACTACCAGATCAATCTGCAGCTCGCGGCTAAGACGCACCGCGTCCTCTGGCTTTGCGGGCACATTCTCCGCACACGTCCATGTTCCGCCATTGCCCGGCGCGCAGTACACCTTCCGCACCGACCTCGACTGGGACAGCCTCCATGCCAGAGCGTGCTCTCTTCCGCCTCCCCCGATCACCAGCACTCGCATCGGCCTACTCCGATCCTCGCGCGAACGATAGGAACCTTGCGTACTCGCGCTGGAAGGCGAGCTTCACGACGCCGGTGGGGCCGTTGCGGTGCTTGGCGATGTTGACCTCCACGGTGTCCGGCTCGCCGGGTGCCCTGGCGTCCTCCTCGGCCGTCTCCCCTTCTGCCTCCTGCTTGTAGTAGCTCGCCCTGTAGAGGAGCATGACTACGTCGGCCTCCGCCTCGATGGAGCCCGACTCGCGAAGGTCACTCAGCACCGGCCTCTTATTCTCACGATGTTCCACCAATCGAGAGAGCTGTGAAAGCGCGATGACCGGCACTTCCAGGTCCTTGGCGATCCGCTTCAGGCCGCGCGCGATCTCCGAGATTTCCTGTGTGCGGTTCTCATTGCGCTTCGCGCCGCGCATGAGCTGGAGGTAGTCCACAACGATGAGGCCAAGGCCGTGTTGCGCCTTGAGGCGCCGGCACTTGGCCATCAGTTCGAGTGTGGAAATGTCCGAGCTGTCGTCAATGTAGAGCGGAATGGTATACAGCTTGTCCGCTGCGGCGTGAATGCGGTCGAAGTCGTCCTCGCTGAGGTTCACGGTGCGCGCGCGCTGCGAGTTGATGCCCGCCACCGAGCACACCATTCTCTGCGCGAGTTGAGAGGCGGACATTTCCAGACTGAAAAAGGCTGTCGTGGCCTGGTGACGCATCGCGCAGTTCATCGCGATGTGCAGAGCCAGAGCCGTCTTTCCGACCGATGGGCGCGCAGCGATGATGATGAAATCGGAAGGGTACAAGCCCGTGGTTAGATCGTCTAAGTCTGCAAATCCCGTCGGCATTCCCATCTGCCTCTTGTGTGTGGCGTAGGCTTCTTCGACGCGCTCGAAATACTCGGTGATGAGATGCTTCGCTGGCTGGAAGTCCTTGCCCATCCGCCGCTGACCCACGGCGAAGATGCGTTGCTCCGCCTGGTCTATGACCTCAGCGACCTCGTCCTCACCGTACGCGAGCTGCATTACCTCCGCCCCTGCCGAGCGCAGATTGCGACGAATAGCGTTCTCCACGACGATGTTCGCGTAGTAGCCCGCATTCGCGGCGCTCGGCACAGACTCGGTGAGCTGCAGCAGGTAGTCCATGCCTCCGCACTCCTGCAGCTTGCCGACCCGCTGCAGTTCGTCCTTGACTGTAATCGGGTCTACCGCCTCCCCTCGATCCACCAAGGACGCGATGGAGTCGAAGATCGCGCGGTGGGACGGGCGGTAAAAGTCCTCCGAGCGGCAGTGTTGCAGCACGGCTTCCAACGCTTGGGCACTGAACATCATCGCGCCCAGCGCGGACATCTCGGCGTCCAAGTCTTGCGGCGGAACGCGCTCGGGGACTGAGACCATCCTATGCCTCGACCGGGATGATCTCTACGGTCATGTTGGCATCCACGTTACGATGCAAGTGCAGCACGACGGGATGGCTCCCGACGCTCTTCAGCGGGTGAATCAGCCCGATGACCCGCTTGTCCACCTCGACGTGGAACCGCTCCTTGATGGCCTCTGCGATCTGCGTCGTCGTAATCGTCCCGAAGAGCTTTGTCGAGTTCTTGGCACAGCGACCCTCCATCGTCAGGACCTGCCCATCCAGCTTGCTTTTCAGCTCCTCGGCCTTTAGCTGGATCTCGCTAGACTTCTTGTCCAGCGCCTTGACGAGTCCCTCGTGCGCCTTGCGGGTGCCGCGTGTTGCCGGTTGAGCAAGCCCGCGAGGGATCAGGAAGTTCCTCGCGTAGCCGTCCGACACTCGCACTACGTCGCCCGCGTGCCCCACTTTTGCGATTGTTTGGTTGAGAATAACGTCCATAGCCACAGCCCCTCGAGTCAGGTTGGGATCACCGCCACACGGACATCCCGAGGATAAGGCTGTTGTCCTCGAAGATGCGGTCTACTCCGAAGAAGCCGCCCCAGTTGGGACCTATTCCGAACCGAGCGCGTACGTTGAACGACAAGTCGTTGGGGTCGAACGCATCGGCCTCCAACCACATGCGCGGTGACAGCGCGAAGTCTACCCCAACCCCTGGCTTGGAGGCGTAGAGACCATACCGGCTGGAGACCCTCGGCGAGTGCCGAATCCCGTATTGCAGGGTGATGCTGTTATCCTCGGTCGCGTCGTACACCCCTCCGAAAAGTCGGGTGCTCGAGGTCAGCGGATAGTCCATGAAGATATCTGTCCGAAAACGCGACAGGCCCGTGTCCCGAAGGAAGTCTAACCGGGTCTGGGGCTCACCGAAGCGAGGCGGGCGGATCGTCGGCACCCCCTGCACGATCTCGTTGAGGCGATTCAGGAGTGTCTTCGCCTCTGCAGCTATTTCGGATGCATCGTCTGCCAGCACGTTGGCCTTTTCGGAGAACAGCTTCACGTTCTCGGCGATCTCCTTGCCCGTCGCCGCCATCTCCACGCCGCTCTGCGTGATGCTGTCCACGTTCTTGGCCGTCGAGCGGATATTGGCCTGAAGCTCCCGATCGCTCACCAGTTCGTCCACCGAGGCGACGAGCTGTTGCGTTCGGTCTGCAGTGAGCTGGAGCGAATCGAGAAGGGCCTCGGCCCGGCTCTTCCACTGCGGATCACTGATGAAGTCCGTGGCGGCGGCGACAGCCACCTTCACATCTGCGGTCGCGGCTGCTGCATCCCGAATGATGCGGTTCAGAATGGCCTCGTTGTCCGAAGCAAAGCGATTCAGCCTCCGGGACAGCAACGCAATCTGCGCACTCGTCAGATCGGCGTTGGCTAAGATGCTCTTGAGCCGAAGCTGATACTCTTGGTCCTCCACGACAGCCTGCAGCGCCTTGATTGCTTCCTGCACGGCGACTAGGGTTTTGCGACCTTCTGGCAGGATGCTCTCGAGCGTCTCTCCCAGCGTGCCCCTCATCACCTGGCCAGGCTCGAGGAACCCCACGATCTCGGTCGGCGGAATGAGGTCAACCTTTTGGTCCGCGGGCAGGAACACCGAGCCGGGCAGGCGTGCGGTAGTGCCTTCCGGAATGCGAACGCCGCGGCGGATGGCGAGAGTGGCCCGGGCGCGGTGTGCAGACATCAACTCGATGGCCTCCACCATGCCCACGTCCACGCCGGCCATCATCACCTTGGCGCCTTTGGTGAGCCCTCCGATGTTCTCGAAGTCCGCGTACACTCGGTACACGTTCTCGCCCGTAAGTCGCGCGCCGAACAGCACGTACACGCCGTACGCCAGTGCAGCGAAGACGACAACCAGCAAGCCCACTTTCCATGTCGCCGACTGCATCGGATGCCGCCTCCTTACTCCAGAGAAGAGGCCCCGTACGCCGACAGAAGCTCCACGACGTCCGGCTGCCTGCTCGCCCGTATTGTAGCCGGGTCCCCCATCTCCACGATACGCCCTTTGGCCAAAACCGCCACCCGATCCGCTACCCGAAACACGCTGTTCACGTCATGCGAGACAACTACGGACGTGACGCCGAGCCGTGTCTTCAGGTCCCGGATGAGCGTGTCTATCGTATACGCCATTACGGGGTCGAGGCCGCTCGTCGGCTCGTCGTAGAACAACACTTCGGGCTCGGTCGCGATGGCTCGCGCTAGGCCGACGCGCTTTCTCATGCCGCCCGAAAGCTGGCTGGGGTAGAGGTGCTCCGTGTCCTGCATCCCGACGAGGGCGAGCTTCTCCTTCACCAAGTCTGGTATACGCGAGCGCGGAGTATGCCCGAGACGCTGCGCGCCGAACGCGACGTTCTCGCCGACGGTCAGGTAGTCGAACAATGCCGCGTACTGAAACACGAAGCCCGTCCGCCTCCGGAAGGGTAGCAGCTTCCGCTCGGGCAGCCTGGTGACATCCGTACCATCGAAGAACACACGGCCCTCGGTTGCAGGGATCAGCCCGGCGATGCAGCGAAGTAGGGTGGTCTTGCCTCCACCGGATGCACCCATGATTGCCGTGGTCTGACCGCGCGGGAAATCGAGGTCTATGCCGTTCAGGACCTCCCGGTCTCCGAAACGAACTGTCAGCCCTTCCACTCGGATCATGCCCGTTCCATCACGTGAACAGCCATGCGGCCAAGAAGTAGTTGACGATATAGATCAGTACCATAGAGTACACCACGGCGTTCGTGGTGGAGCGTCCAACACCGACCGCGCCACCTTCCGTCACCAAGCCCTGCCGGCAGCTCACTATCGCGACGATGAGGCCGAAACACACCGACTTGATCAACCCTCCATAGATGTCCCATGGCTCGACGAACTGCGTGAGCGTGCGCATGAACGCCGCCGTCGGTACCCCCAGCGACTTCCCGACGACGAGCCCACCGATCACGCCGCCGTACATGCCGAGCAAGCACAGTACCGGCAGCATCAGCACGCTGGCGAACACTCGCGGCACAACCAAATAGCCGATGGGAGATACCGACAGCGCACGGAGCGCATCCACTTGCTCGGTCACCTTCATCGAACCAATCTGCGCGGCCATCGCAGAGCCGCATCGCGCCGCCACCATGATGCCTGCCAGAACCGGGGCTAGCTCCCGCGTGACTGCAAGTCCGACGGCTCCGCCGGTCAGCGAGCCGACGTTGAACTTGACGAGCAGCAGAGAGCTGTAGAGCGACAGCACTGCGCCGCTGAAGGCGCTGGTTACCACTACGATGGGTACGGATGCCACCCCAACGAAGGCCATCTGCAGCATCAGCTCACCGACTTCATACGGCGGGCGTAGCGCCCACCACACGGTTCTGCCGGTGAGCAGCGTAAGGTCGCCGACGAACTCGAAGAAGCCCTTGATGGGCGACGCGCCTTTCGCTACGATCGCAAGCTGTGTCGCTGCCCGACTCATTGCCGGGTGGAAGTATAGCCGAGTGGCACGCCGCAGTAAGCACCGTCTACGGGGCGTCGGATACGCCGCCGGCCTCGTTCCGGCCCGATGTGTCACTTGGCCGCACAGCCCGGACCTGAGAGCCGCGCTGGTGCACGATGGGCCGGTACGGAATGCTGAACGAGCCTGCTCGTGCCTTTGGATCACGTGTTAGTCCCCCCATCCGAGGGCGGATGGGGAGATAGATATCGTGGCATCGCCGTCTCGGCGATGGGTTCGGAACCGGCGAGGACGCCGGAACCACGGGGGGTTACAGCCGTGGCATCGCCGTCCCGGCGATGAGTATCGGAACCAGCGAGACGCCGGAATTACGCGGCTACGCAATCTCGCAACAGCTCGGCCGGGCGGAGAGGGTGGGTTGCGGTCACCGACCGGAGCCGGCACGGGATACAATAGGCTATCCGCTCGGGGGGTGTCGGGTGAATCGTAGCAGGGTAATCGTCGCGCTAGACACGAGCTCTCTCAAGGATGCCGCGGCCCTAGTGCACAGCCTGTCCGAGAGCATCACGTCGTTCAAGATCGGACCGGCGCTGGTGGTGAATCACGGACTGGACGTGATCGCCCGCCTGCGCGACGCCGGTGCCGAACGCATCTTCCTCGACCTCAAGTTCCACGACATCCCGAACACCGTCGCCCTCGCGGTGTACGAAGCGGCACGTTACGGCGTGTGGATGCTCACCCTGCACACCTCGGGTGGCAGCGCCATGTTGCGCGCAGCGGTGGACGCCGCCGTGGACGCCGGGCCGCTCGAGAGGCCCTTCTTGGTCGGCGTCACCGTGCTGACCAGCCTCACCGACGAGATTTTGCGCGAGGAGCTGGGTATAGGTCGCAGCGTGGACGACCACGCCGACGCGATGGCGCGGCTGGCCCTGAGTTCGGGGCTGGATGGCGTGGTCTGCTCGGCTCACGAGGCGCCGCGCATACGCGCCTTCGTCTCCCCCGACTTCCTCATCGTCTGTCCGGGAGTGCGGCATCCAGGCGCCGAGGTGCACGACCAGCGGCGCACGGCGACCATCGGCGAAGCGTTCGAGGCAGGAGCGAGTTACGTGGTGGTGGGTCGGGCGCTCACCGCGAGCCGTGACCCGGTTGCGGCACTGGAGCAACTGCTGGTCACCCCGGAGCCCTCGGCCTAGCGGATCACACCGCCGACAAAGTTACGCCCAAACGCTCGAAGCGAGCCCGCCGCTCACTCAGCAGATCCGATGGTGGTACCTGTGCCAGCTCGGATAGCGCACGGGACAGCGCCTCTCGAAGTGATGTAGCCACGTCCAAGGGGTAGGTATGCGCTGCGCCGGGAGGCTCGGGAACCACCTCGTCGGCCAACCCGAAGTGCAGCGCGTCGTCCGCGGTGAGACGCAACGCCGCCGCGGCTTCGGCCCGCCGGTTGGGATCACGCCAAAGGATCGCCGCGCATCCTTCGGGTGGAATCACCGAGTAGATGGCGTACTTCAGCATTAGCACCTTGTTCGCGCAGGCCAGAGCGATGGCGCCTCCGCTCCCCCCCTCGCCCAGCACCGCCGACACCACGGGCACCTTCAGTCGGAACATGCGCGCCATGCTCTCCGCAATTACCCAGCTTATGCCCGCTTGCTCCGACTCCACTCCCGGATCCGCGGCGGGCGTATCCACCAGCGTGATCAACGGGAGGTGGAAGCGATCCGCCAGGTCCATCATCCGCATCGCCTTGCGATAGGCGCCAGGTCTCGCCATGCCGAAGTTACGCAGCTTGCGTTCCTTCGCGTCTCGACCTTTTTGCTGTGCGACGACGGCCACGCGCCTGCCATCGAGTCGAGCGAGGCCAGCTACGATCGCCCCCTCCTCGCTGCCCTTCCTATCACCGTGCAGCTCGGTGAACTCCTCGAACATATTGCGCACGAAGTCGAGTGCTTGCGGACGCTGAGGGTGGCGTGCGATCAGCGTCTTGTCCCACGCAGTGAGGTTCGAGTAGACCCGCTCCTCGAGGCGGCGGAGGTGATCTCGATGGCGTGCCAGCTCTGCAGGCTCAGGCAGGTTGCTGTCGCGAGCGAACTGCTCGATCTTCTGAATCTGCTGCCGCAGCTCCTGTAGCGGCCGCTCGAGCTCCGAGAAGTCCAAATGGGCCATTAGCTGTCTTCAGCCCCCTCGCTCGCTGTCGGCTCCGCGGCTTCCTCCATCGGCACGCGCATGTGCACGACCGCACGGACCGGCTCTTCGTCCAGGGCGTCGCCTCGCTCGTGCATCAGGCGCCGCACATGCTCCACCTTCTCGCGAAGCTCCCTGAGCAGTTCCTGCAGTTCGGTCTCGGCCTTGGACATCGGTTCACTCTCCCACCAGCAATGAGATGAGACCGTTCAGTGTACGCCGCATGTCCTTCCGGTGCACGATACGGTCAATCATGCCGTGTCGGTATTGAAACTCCGCGGTCTGGAAGTCCGGCGGGGGCTTGCCCACGGTCGCCTGGGCCGCAACCCGCTCGCCTGCGAAGCCGACCTTGGCCCCCGGCTCTGCGAGGATGATGTCGCCGAGCGATGCGAACGAAGCGAGCACGCCTGCCATTGTGGGGTTCGTGAATACCGAGATGTAGGGAACGCCGGCCTCGTTCACTAAGTTCACGCCCGCCGCGGTCTTGGCCATCTGCATAAGAGCGATCAGGCCTTCTTGCATCCTAGCCCCGCCGCTCGCGGCGAACACGATCACCGGCAGCTTCTCCTTGGCAGCGAGCTCGAATGCGCGGTACATGCGCTCGCCCACCACCGAACCCATGCTGCCGCCCATAAAGCCGAACTCCATGACGCCTAGCACCACACGTCGCTCGTTCAACAGGGCGGTGCCTACCAGGAGCGCATCGCTGCTACCCGTCGAGGACTCGGCGGCCCTCATCTTTTCGGCATAGCTTGGGAACTGCAAAGGATCTGCCGAACGCAGTTCGCCGAACAACTCCGTGAAGCTGCCCTCGTCGGCGGTAACCGCAATGCGTTCTCTGGCGGACAGGCGCGAATGGTGCCCGCAATGCTTGCAGACCTTGAGACTCCGCTCGAACTCACGGGCGAAGAGGGTCTTCTTGCACTTCGGGTTAGCGCAATGGAGCCACGCGTTCTCCACGGTTACGCCCTCCACCTGTGTAGGGGCGGATGCGCCGTTCATCTGCGTCTTGTCCTCCGCTCAACCGGTGTCCGCTCGTCCGGCGCGTCGCTGCGCCACCTGAAAGGTTCCCCGCACGGCGCGGCAATCCTGTGCGCGACCTCCAGGTATACCCCGCTGGAGTGACCGGGGGCATCCGCGCCCTACTTCGCAACCACCACCCGCCCATGAGATGGCGCTCCCAAGTCGGCATTCGGGATGCCTCGTGGTGCATCATTGGGGGCATGGCAACACGTGCGTCTCAGCTTAGGGCGCTGATGAACGGCATCGGTGTCGTCCTGCCCGGCGTGTACGATGCGGTCACCGCCCGTCTCGCCACGGCAGCCGGATTCGAGGGGTTGTACATCTCGGGGGCGGGGGTAACTAACTCGCTCATGGCCGTGCCAGACATCGGGCTGCTCACTCTCACCGAGATGGCGCGCCAGGCAAAATACATCACCGATGCCACGCCCCTTCCGTGTCTGTGCGACGCCGACACGGGCTATGGTGAGGTGCACAACGTGATGAGAACGGTCCGCGAGTTCGAGGCGGCAGGCTTGGCCGGACTACATCTGGAGGACCAGTTGTTTCCCAAGCGCTGCGGTCATCTGGACGGTAAGCGGGTGATTCCCGTCTCGCAGATGCAGCAGAAGATCGCGGCGGCATGCGAGGCGCGGTCCGACCCCGACTTCGTGATCATGGCGCGAACAGATGCAAGAAGCGTCGAGGGAGTGGAGGCTGCGGTGCGGCGTGCACAGGCCTACGTCCAGGCAGGCGCCGACGCCATCTTTCCCGAGGGGCTGGAGGGTGAGGAGGAGTTCGCAGCGTTTCGCTCTGCACTCGACGTGCCGCTGCTCGCCAACATGACGGAGTTCGGCAAGACGCCAATCATCCCGGCCGAGCGCTTCGGGGCCCTTGGGTACAATCTCGTCATCTTTCCCATGACCGCTTTTCGCGTGATGCTGGCAGCGGTAGGGGAGACGTACACAGAATTGAAGCGCTCCGGGACCCAATCCGAGTTGCTGGATCGGATGCGCACCCGTCAGGAGCTTTACGAGCTGATCGACTACGCAGCATTCGATCAGGCGGACCGGGCCTTGTCGGAACGTTTTCCTGGCTAACGTTGGGGGGAAGGTATGGCGTCAGAGTATAGCCCTGGGCTTCAAGGGGTCGTTGCAGCCGTCTCCGGTATCTCGGACATAGACGTCGAGCGGAGCGTCTTGACCTATCGCGGCTACGACGTGCACGTGCTCGCCGAACAAGCGAGCTTCGAGGAAGTCGCTTTCCTCGTGCTGAACGGCGAGCTTCCGAATCGCGACCAGCTCGCGAACTTCTGCGCTGCGATTGCAGAAGGCCGTTGCGTTCCTGCCGCAGTGTACGACGCCTTACGCTCGTTCCCCAAGGAAGCGCATCCGATGGACATACTGCGGGCAGGCGTGTCGTTGCTTGCACTGCACGACCCGGACCGTACGGACCACTCCGCCGAAGCCAACATGCGGAAGGCGATTCGGCTCATCGGGCAGATCGGGGCACTCGTTCCAAACGGCTATCGCATCGTTGTCCAGGGCGAGCCACCGGTGCAACCGGATTCCTCCATCTCGCACGCCGGAAACATCCTCTATATGCTTACGGGCCAGAGGCCCGACCCACTCGCTGAGCACGTCATCAACGGCTCGCTGATCCTCTACATGGAGCATGGCCTGAACGCTTCGACCTTTGCCTCCCGCGTGGTAGTGAGCACGTTGAGCGACCTCTACTCCGGCACTATCGCGGCCATCGGTGCATTGAAGGGGCCCTTGCACGGAGGCGCAAACGAGGCAGCCATGGAGTTGTTGCTCGACGTCGGCACGCCGGACCGGGCGAGGGAGTACATCCGCGAAGCACTTGCCGCCAAGAAGAAGGTGATGGGCTTCGGGCACCGCGAGTACAAGCACTCGGACAGCCGAGCGGGCGTGATGAAGGAGTTCGGCAAGCGGGTGTGCGAGCAGAAGGGCGACTGGAAGTGGTTCGAGATCGCGGAGGCCATCGAGCAGGAGATGTGGGAAGCGAAGAAGCTGTTTCCGAACCTGGACTTCCCCTCGGCATGGACCTACTACCTTCTAGGCCTGCCTATCCCGCTGTATACGCCCCTCTTCGCGGCGTCGCGGACCGTGGGCTGGTCGGCGCACATGATCGAGCAGTTGTCGGCGAACCGCATCATCCGCCCGACCTCGCTCTACAACGGACCAGCGCCTCGGGAGTTCGTCCCACTATCGGATCGCTAGGGTTCGATGTCGTCGGCCGGGATGCCCGTCCGTCCGAACGTGTGGATAAAGCCGAGACCGAACCAAGCGCGGCTGTCGGACATAAAGAGCCGGATTCCGAGCCCCCTCGACGGCGTCCACTGAGCGCCGGCATTAATCCGTCTGCTGTCGTGCTCCCCCCATAGGGTGAAGTTGTTGGTCAGCGGGAACTCGAAGCCCGCGAAAACCCCTCCGATCGCCCCGCTGCCGAAGCCGAAGTGCAGCAGAAAATCCTTCTCCCACGCGGCCGCGTTCATCATCGGTAGCGAATAGCTGAATGCCAGATAGGGCGCGCGCCCGGCCTTGGTGTGCCCCAACACGTCCAGAACGCCGACGCTGATGCCGGGGAAGCGTTCGGTGATCGGAGGGACGTAGTTGTAGTGGAAGTCGAGGCTTTCGCGGGTGTGGATGCCGGGAAGCGCTTCGCGCGAGACCGTCAGCTCCACGTTCTTCGTGGCAGTCACCTGCAAGCGTTGCCGGTTGAGATCCAAGTCGGAGGTTGCGGCGAAGAAGTCCATCCGCAAAGTTCCGCGCTGAGCAATGGAACCCGTCGGGATGTCGAAGAGCCGGTCGCCATGGACGGTCACTGCCGCCATTGCTGCAATCACCAGCGCCGCCGTTCTCATGCCGTCCTCTCCTCCGTGAATCCGCTGAGCGCACCCTCAGGCGCAGCGTACTGTACCCCCGCGGGTACAACGCATCGCATGGACCGCTCCCCATCCTTATCCCTTCGTCACATCTACGCTCCAGCTCGATCTGGGAGCCCACCCCATCCGGCGGTCGTGTTTCTCCACGGCCTAGGGGCTGACGAGTACGACCTTCTGCCGCTCGGCAAGCTGTTGCCAGAGCGTGTCGCGGTAGTTTCTGCAAGGGCTCCCCGGCCGTATGGCTTCGGCGGTGCGACCTGGCATGAGATTGACGAGCGCCTCACTCCCGACATACCGAGCTTCTTGGAGTCGCTGGGGCTGCTGGTGCAGTTCCTGGAGCACTTGCCGCGCACCTACCCGGTGGATGCAGAGCGCATGTTCCTGTACGGCTTCAGCATGGGGTCGGCAATGTCGCTAGCCGTCTCGCTTCATCGGCCGTCTCTGGTGGCCGGAGTGATCGGTCTCAGCGGTTTCCTCATCGAGACCGAGGCGCTCCCGTACCGATGGGAGGAGGTTCGCGCGAAACCCTACTTCATCGCCCACGGTACTGCCGATCCGCTGGTGCCTCTCACTGCCGGGCACGCCATAGCGGCTGCCCTCCGCGACGCCGGTGCGGACCTCACGTACCGAGAGTACCCTGTCGCACACGGCATCTCGGACCGAGAGGCCACCGATGCCGCTGAGTGGCTCGCGGAGCGGCTTACCAAGGCCTAGTCGCACGCAGGTCTCGGCACCAGCACGTCGAAAAACGGAGCAGAAGAACTGCCCCGAAAGGAGCCGCTTCGGTGATAGACACTCGCTCTTTCGCTCTAGGGCTGGACTTCGGCACTAACACAGTCCGTGCACTGATCGTGCGCGTCTCCGATGGGGCCGAAGTCGGCACGCACGTGGCCGCCTATCCCCACGGAGTCGAGGGAATCATCCTCGACGAGCGCGACCCGGATCTCGCCCGCCAGCACCCAGACGACTACCTCACCGGCATGGACGAGGCCGTTCGTGGTGCCATACGGGACGCTGCAGCCAATGAGCCGGGCTTCGACCCGACGCAGATTCTGGCCATCGGCGTGGACACCACAGGCAGCACTCCCTTGCCCCTCGATGCAGAGGGCACGCCTCTCGCTTTCCACGAGCGATTCCGCGACAACCCCAACGCGATGGCGTGGCTTTGGAAGGACCACACGAGCACCGCAGAGGCTGCGGAAATTACTGCCAAGGCCGCCGAACTACGCCCCCACTACCTGCTGAAATGCGGCGGTACCTACTCGTCCGAGTGGTTCTGGTCCAAGATCCTGCATTGCCTTCGCGTCGCGCCGGAGGTGTTCGACGCGGCCCACATCTGGATAGAGTGCGCGGACTTCGTGCCTGCCGTGCTGACGGGAACTTGTCGCCCCGGAGCCTATCGCCCGAGCGTGTGTGCCGCTGGTCACAAGGCGATGTACAACGACGGGTGGGGTGGGCTGCCGGATGCGGATTTCCTGAGCACGCTGCACCCGAAACTCGGCGACCTGCGTCGGCGGCTCTTCGACAAGGCATACACGGTGGACCAGCCCGCCGGCGTGTTGGCGGAAGTGTGGGCGCGGCGTTTCGGGATTCCCGCAGGCATTCCGGTCGCAGTGGGAGCCTTCGATGCACACCTCGGCGCAGTGGGAACGGGCATCCGACCCGGAACGTTGGTCAAGATCATCGGCACTTCCACCTGCGACATGATGGTCGCACCCAACGATCGACCACTGCCCGACATCCCGGGGCTGTGCGGCATCGTGGACGGGTCCATTCTGCCCGGTCACTTCGGCATGGAGGCAGGTCAATCGGCAGTAGGCGACATTTTCAATTGGTTCGTGTCGCACATAGGCGGCACCCACGAGGAGCTAACCGCGGGGGCCGCACGGCTTCGGCCGGGGGAGTCCGGATTGCTGGCGCTCGACTGGAACAACGGCAACCGCACGGTGCTGGTGGATCAAAGATTGACCGGGCTCCTCGTCGGGCAGACTCTGCATACCAGGCCCGAGGAGATCTATCGCACACTGATCGAGGCTACGGCATTCGGCGCGCTGGTGATCATGGAGCGCTTCGAGGAGTATGGCGTGAAGGTGGAGCGCGTGGCGAACTGCGGAGGGATTGCCGAAAAGAACCCCCTCGCGATGCAGATATACGCCGACATCACCAACCGACCGATGCACGTCTCGCGTTCCGCGCAGACCTGCGCGCTGGGCTCGGCGGTAGCTGCCGCGGTGGTCGGGGGCGCATATCGCAGCGTGCCGGAGGCGCAGGAGGCGATGACCGCGCTGCGCCCGCAGCCGTTCATGCCCGATCCTGCCGCACATGCTGTGTATAAGAAGCTGTTCTCACTCTACCGCGATCTGCACGACGCCTTCGGGCGCAAAGAGTGGACGGGAAGCCTGTTCCACGTGATGAAGCGACTCATCGAGATTCGAGATGAAGTGAGAGGCACGGCTTGATGCGTTGCGCGCAACTTTGCTGGGCCGGCCGAGTGCAGGAGGGGACCCTGGATGAGGTTCCACGGCGCGAAGGCTCGGTTCGCGTGCGGGTGACGCACGTCGGAATCTGCGGTTCGGATCTTCATTTCTTCCGTCACGGTGCGATAGGCTCCGCCAAGGCAACCTATCCGATGGTGCTGGGCCATGAGGGGGTCGGGGTGGTGGAAG
>JABRVX010000021.1 GCA_039961735.1 Fimbriimonadia bacterium | reverse complement strand
GTGCTGGGCCATGAGGGGGTCGGGGTGGTGGAAGAGGGGGAACTCACGGGGCGCGCCGTGTCTATCGAGCCGACCATCTCGTGCGGGCGCTGCACTCAGTGTGTCCGGGGTGCCCCCAACCTGTGTGTCAACCAGAGCTTCCTGGGCCTGCCGCCGGAGCCGGGCCTGCTGCGAGAAGTTATCTACCATCCGCCTCATCTCCTGGAAGCATTGCCGGCGGGCGTCTCCGGTCCCGCAGGCACACTGCTCGAGCCACTTGCCGTGGCCATAAGCACCTTCGACCTGTTGAAACTGCGGGTCGCATCGTCGGTGGCGATCCTGGGTTGCGGCGGTATCGGACTCCTGTGCTTGCTGGTTGCCAAGGCACTTGCCGCCAAGCCAGTCCTTTGCACGGACCCGGTCCCTCATCGGAGGGAGGCGGCGCTGGCATTGGGGGCGGATGCTGCTGTCGCTCCAGAAGAAGCGGAGGGGGAGTTCGACTACGTGGTGGAGGCCTCGGGTGAGGCTCCCGCGCATCAGGACATGCTGCGCTTGGCCGCGCCGGGCGCCAAGATTGGCGTGGTCGGCACGCCGCACACCGACGAGATTCGGCTTGTTGGCCACGAGCCCCGTCGCCGAGGGCTTACCTTCTTCATGGTTCGGAGATCCCGACTCACTCTGCCGAGGGCTGCCGACCTGGCGACCAGGCTTCCGCTGCACCGCCTCGTTTCTCACGTGTTTCCTCTGTCCCGGAGCCAGGAGGCGTTTCATGTAGCGAGCACCTATTCGGACGGCTGCCTGAAGACAGTGATCGAGCTATGAGTCTGCAGACGCTGAAAGAGCGAGTGTGGGAGGCGAATCGACGGCTCCATGACATGGGACTGGTCGTACACACGTGGGGGAATGCAAGCGCCCGCGACCCCGAAACGGGCCTGATTGCGATCAAACCGAGCGGCGTCTCGTACGGCGAGTTGACTCCGGCGCTCATCTCGATCGTGCGGCCCGACGGCGAGCCGGTAGAAGGCGGGAAACCGAGCTCGGACACGCCGACCCACCTAGTACTCTATCGTGAGTTCCAGGGCATCGGCGGCATCGTTCACACGCACTCGCCGCATGCTACGGCCTGGGCGCAGGCTCGAAAACCGATCCCTTGCCTCGGGACGACGCACGCCGACCACTTCTTCGGCGAGATTCCGGTGACAGACGAGATGACGCCCGAGGAGATTGCCGGGGATTACGAGGCGAATACGGGAGAAGTGATCGTACGATGTTTTGCTGGCAGGGACCCGCTGGAGATGCCCGCGGTGCTCGTGGCTGCGCACGGTCCTTTCGCATGGGGAGCCACGGTCGAGGAGGCTGTCCTCAACGCCTCGGTTCTGGAGCAGGTCGCTCGAATCGCGGCAGTGACGCTGTCGCTCCGGCCCGATGCGGAGCCGATTGACGACGCCCTGTTGCATCGGCACTTTCTCCGAAAGCACGGTCCAGACGCATACTACGGGCAGTAACGCCTGACGTGGGACTGTGCGTGTGCTATAATCTGATAAGAGGGATTCTTTGCCGACCGCAATGGTGCGGCGGGTGAGTTCCACTTACCGTAAGAACGTTTCAACGGGGAAGCGCTCACAACATGGTCGATTCACTTCCGTCTTCTGGGGCAGGCAGCCCGGTGCGGTACTGCGACGTCGCAGGTTCCATCGCCGTGTACTCTCGCTATCGTCAACGATCTTCTCTTAGCAGTTGCTACTTTGCACTCTCATCGCGGCCTGTACTAACATCCACTCATCGCACCTATCGAGCGCCTGACCGTTCCGTCATGCTGAGCCTGTCGAAGCATGACGGAACGGGTGACTGTTGCACTGATAGCGTCGGCTTATCCTCATGCGGTGGGGTGATAGCAGGTAGGCGAGGTGCGGTAGGACTGAGGCTAGCGGCGTCAGATGTAGCAATGACGGAGGTTGCAATGCAGCGACCAATGGCAGCAAGGAGGCTGTAGACAAGTGCAGGTAGCCTGTTTGGACCTCGAAGGCGTTTTGGTTCCGGAGGTGTGGATCAACGTTGCGGAGAGAACGGGGGTGGAAGCCCTGCGAGTGACCACACGCGACATGCCGGATTACGATGCGTTGATGCGGCAGCGTCTGCGTATCTTGGACGAGCACAATCTAGGCATAGCCGACATTCAGGCTGCTATTGCCGCGATGGGAACGCTACCAGGGGCGAGGGAGTTTCTGGATTGGCTGCGCGAGCACTTTCAAGTCATTATCCTCTCCGATACGTTCTATGAGTTCGCTGCACCGCTCATCAAGCAACTGGGTAACCCTGTGCTACTCTGCCATCGCCTGAGCATAGACGGCTTGGGCAAGATCGTGGACTACCGCCTGCGAATGCCGGACCAGAAGCGAGCGGCCGTGCAAGCCTTCCAAGGCCTGAACTTCCCAGTGATCGCAGTGGGCGACTCCTATAACGACACGAACATGCTCCAAGCTGCCGACTTCGGGATCCTCTTTCGACCTCCTGAAAACGTGGTAGCCGAGTTCCCTCAGTTTCCGGTAACACGCACCTATGACGAACTGCGGGAAACTTTCGAGCGGGCTAGTGCCGAACTCTCCGAGCAGACAGCGAGGAGTGCGACGTGATCTGCACGAGCACACGCGGCAGTGCGGCACCAGCGACATTCCGCGAGGCGCTCTTTCGCGGGCAGGCACCGGATGGCGGCCTATACATGCCAGAAGGTCTCCCGAGCCTGACGGCGGCCGACCTGGAATCTCTCTCAGACCTTTCCTACCCGGAACTGGCATACGAGATGGGACATCGGCTGCTCGGGGACGAGATAACGGATGCAGGCATGGTCGCAATCACCCAAGCCGCATACTTCTTTGCACCTCGATTGCAACCACTGCAGGATGATCTGCACGTACTCGAGCTGTTTCACGGTCCCACCTGCTCTTTCAAGGACTTCGGTGCTCAGTTCATGGCGAAGGCGATGGGCCACTTCGCGCGGGAGGGCAGTAGGCCTCTGACGATACTGGTGGCCACCTCTGGTGATACCGGCAGCGCGGTCGCTCATGCATATCATCACCTAGAAGGCATCCGGATCGTGTTGCTGTATCCGTCTGGCAAGGTCAGTCCACTGCAGGAGAAGCAGTTCACCACCCTCGGCGATAACGTGCAAGCGATCGAGGTACATGGTACCTTCGATGACTGCCAGGCGATGGTGAAGCAGGCTTTCGCCGACGAGGAGCTATCTGGGAAGGTTAGTCTCTCCTCGGCGAACTCCATCAACATAGGACGCTTGATACCGCAGTCGTTCTACTACGTGTGGAGTGTTGCGCGGCGAATGAAAGACGGCCTCGACAGCGTTATGGTATGTGTGCCGAGCGGAAACTTCGGAAACCTAACTGCTGGGTTCTTCGCCAGGCGAATGGGTGTACCCATCGAGATGTTCGTCGCGGCAGTGAACGCCAATGCCGTTATTCCGGAGTATCTCGAGACTGGGTGCTACCGGCCCAGACCCTCCATTCGCACCTACTCGAACGCGATGGACGTAGGCGCCCCCAGCAACTGGGAGCGAATCCGCAACCTGTACGACGACGATCACGAACGTATCAAGAGCGTACTTTGGTCCACCTCCGTGGACGATAAGTGTACTGTGACCAGGATGCAGCGGACGTACGAGCACTACCACTACATCGCAGACCCGCATACCGCGGTCGGATTGGAAGCGGTCGAGCGCTGCCGGCGGCAGGTGCCTCGGACGGCGGAGAGCGCGTTCATCGGCCTCTCCACTGCTCATCCCGCGAAGTTCAACGAGGTGGTAGAGTTGGCGTTGGGCATACCCGCCGAGTTGCCGCAGCCATTGCAGGAAGTGATGAACAAGGAGAAGAACGCCCTGCCGATGGGCAACCGCTACGCGGAACTGAAGGAATACCTGTGGCATAGCAACTAAAGTCATCGAGAGGTTAGTGTCATGACAACCGTCGAGCAGATCAATGTCACCCCAGAGATGCAGAAGTATATAGATAAGAACAACGAGTACCTGGCCGCCCGTGAGAAGTACATCCGGGATGTGGTGAAGAAGTGGAAGTTCGACACGATCGCCGTCCACGGGTTGTACACCGTGCAGGATGCCATCGAGGACTATCAGGGAGCGATCATCGAGCCGGTGTTCATGAGCTCGTCACAGGCATACCGTGATTCGGCCGAGATGGCTTCGGCGCTCGCCTACCTGATCCCCACATGGTGTTACTCGCGAATAGCGAACCCCTCTACGTATTACTATGAGTGGACCCTGGCCCTCCTGGAGGGATACGGATTCGATGGCGAGACCTCGTGCTGCTCCACTTCCTCTGGTATGGCCGCGATCATGACTGCTGTGCAACCATTTCTGGTTCATCGCTTCAAGCACAAGTATGAGGAGCGGAACTTCGTTGCCACCGCGCAGTGTTATGGCGGAACGTTCCAACAATTCAACGTGCGTCTGATGGAAGAACGCGACATCGAGTGCCGATGGGTACAGGACCCTACCGACTTGGACCAATGGGCCGATAAGATCGACGAGAACACTCGCTTCCTGTACGGGGAGCTTCCGAGCAACCCGCAGCAAGGCTTCTTCGATATCCAAGCAGTGGCAGATTTGGCGCACAGCCACAGCCTTCCCTTGATTGTGGACTCCACAGTGGCTACCCCCGCTCTGCTACGTCCGATCTGTCATGGTGCGGATATCGTGGTCCAGTCGGCGACTAAGACGCTAACATCGAGCGGCTTCGGAGTCGCGGGCGCGGTGATTGCTCGGCGAAACCTGGTGAGCAATATTGACAATCCGCAGATGAAGGAGGACTTCGCACTATACGTCAAGTACCTACCGAACCGCGACTACGGTCCGAACCTCCACCCGATGCAGGCGATACTCAGTCTCAATGATATGCGGACTCTGCGATCGAAGATGGACCTGTTCTCGCGCAACACCATGAAGGTTGCGCAGTTCCTAGATGGGCATCCGCAAGTGGAGAGTGTGCAATATCTCGGCCTGCCGAACCACCCACTGCACGACATCGCAAGCAAGTACATGTGGCTGGTGGATGCGGAGCACGACGAGTTGTATGGAAAGCCTGTCAACCGATATGGACATCTGCTGTCCTTCTGCGTAAAGGGCGGGCCGGACGCTGCGTGGAAGACCTTCGACGCGCTGCAGCGAATCTGGCGTGCAACGGACCTCGGTCGTGTGAAGAGCGTGGCGACCATACCTGCCATCTCTACGCATCTGCAGCAGGGAGAAGAAGGACGCTGCCTGGCCAACATTCCGCCGAACATGATTCGTTTGTGCGTGGGCGGCGAGCACCCGGACGACATCATCGCCGACCTCGACCAGGCTCTCCGCAAGGCCCGATAGTCGTCGAGCCGCCATCCCACCTTCGATGCCGGTGCTGGCGCTCCGGCTCCGTGTGAGTTGGGAGGCGAAGAATCATCGCATCGAAACCAATCGCTAACCCTGGCCTAACGGCGGTCGGGAACAATCGCTCCGAACATCAGGACGACTCACCCTGCGTGTCGGGTGAAGGAGCACAGCGGAGGAGGTTCGAATGCGGAGCAAGGCTTTCACGCTTATCGAGTTGCTTGTCGTCATTGCCATTATAGCTATTCTGGCGGCAATCCTATTTCCCGTGTTCGCGCAGGCGCGGGAGAGCGCGAAGAGAACCCAGTGTCTCTCCAACAGCAACCAGATGGGTAAGGCCATGATGCTGTACCTGGGCGACTACGACAAGTATCCCACTAGCGTGGGCGGCGGAGTACTCAACAACAACGATGGGGACTGGGGTAAGGACTATTGGATGTTCCACATCCGTCCCTACATCTCGTCGAAAGTCAACAACATCCAGAGGGGCGGGGGAGGCAACGTGTTTTCTTGCCCCTCGAACCCTGTCTTGCAGATTCTGGACCAGACCTACATGCGGCCGCCAGGACAGGGGTTCGGCCTTCCTCCGGATTATCCCGAGAAGGCATGGGGCTTGGTGCCAAGTCCAGATGGCTATTATCGGTACTACTGCAGCTATGGTATCAACGAGCATGTGACCGATGATTGGGTGAAGCCGTCGCTGTGGGAGTCGCCCGCACTCAACTTCCTGTTCCTGGAGAGCAACAGGTCCGAGGCGGAAGGCGACGAGATAGCTACACGTGTGAGCTGGGGCATCGAGGGGTTCCAGTATCCGCACAAGGTGGGTGCCAACTTCACATACATGGACGGGCACGCCAAGTACTCGCGTGTCACCTACGCGAACGACGACCCGAGCATCAACAGCAACTGGAAGTTCCCGCCCCACGGCGAGGGCGGTCCCTTCGGTGACTGCGGGCCGTGGACGGCTCCCGTACGCGACGACGAGAAGTGCCCGAAGTTCTGAGGTGACATGCATGATAAAGTTCTTGGTAAAGTGCCGTGACAGCGGGGTAGAGAGCGTATGCGCGCTAGCGATCGTCGCGTTGGCGGTGGGGCTGCTCCCACCCGCGGCCATCGCATGGCAGGTGAGCCAAGAACCTGCGCACGACCACGAGCGATACGTGGCACGAATTCAGCCCGTGGGACAAACCGACCCCGTCACTCACGATGCCGACGATCCGGCGATATGGATCCACCCTACCAACCCCGAGAAGAGCTCGATCATCGGTACGGACAAGGAGAAGGCGCCTGGCGGTGGCATCCACGTCTTCGGCTTGGACGGGAAAAAGAAACAGGCGATCACCAACGTGGACCGGCCTAACAACGTGGACGTGGAGTACGGACTCGTGTTGGGTGGTTCGGCGCGTGACATCGCAGTGGCAACGGAGAGGGGCAAGCACCGCCTCAGGGTGTTCGCCATAGACACGGAGACGGGCCTGCTGAGCGATGTCACGGGGCAGACCGACGTGTTCGTAGGGCAGACTGGCGAGGCACGAGAACCGATGGGAATCTCGCTCTATAAACGCCCGTCGGACGGAGCGATCTTTGCAATTGTTGGTCGGAAGACGGGGCCGGATGGAAACTACATCTGGCAGTATCGCTTGTCGGACGATGGCACGGGCAAGGTGAATGCTACCAAGGTTCGGGAGTTCGGCCGGTTCAGTGGCACGGGTGAGATCGAAGCCATCGCCGTGGACGATGCGCTGGGCTATGTCTACTACTCCGATGAGAACTTTGGCATTCGCAAGTACCATGCCGACCCCGATCACCCGGATGCCACAACCGAACTCGCCGTTTTCGGCCGAGAAGGGTTCGCAGAAGACCGTGAGGGGATCGCAATCTACGCTCGGCCGGATGGCACGGGATACATCATATGCTCCGATCAGCGAAAAGGTAACAGTCTGTACCGTATCTACAAGCGTGAAGGCGAGCCAGGAAAGCCACACGACCACAGCCACGAGTTGAAGGTGATCTCGGGTGGTGCGGACAGCACGGACGGAATCGAAGCCGCCTCCGCACCACTAGGTGGCAGGTTCCCCAAGGGCGTTCTGATAGTCATGAACAGCGGAGCACGCAACTTCCTGCTATTCGACTGGCGTGACGTGGAGCGAGCTGCTCCAGCCGCCGCAGCGGAGGTCGAACGCTAAGGTTATCCAGTCAACAACCAATCTCACTGATATAATGGAGGTACGACGAAAGTGAAGAAAATCCGTGCAGTGGCGAAGGCTACCGCGCTCGCCATGTTGGCACTAGGCGGTGTGGCCGCATTCGCCGGCGATGACGAGGGTACCGTGGTGCTCAACCTGTTCGGACGCGACTACGAAGTGCGGACCTGGTATGTGCGCTTCGACACACCGATCGGCTTCTCCGAGCCGGAGGGCATGACCTTCTATAACGGGAAGCTGTACATTGGAACTGACGACAACAACACGCAGGGCTGGCTGATCACCTACACTCCGGGCCCCACTGGCGATCTGACCGCGTGGGATGCTATCGAGATGTCACTAACGTGTGACCTCAGAAACAACATCTGGGGCCCCGAGGGCATTACGGTGAATACCAGCGGCGTAGGCTATGGGGCTTTCACCGTTGGCGAGCCCGTCTTCGTTACCGTGGATAGCCGTGGCGATGACCGAATCGCAACGGTGGACACCAACACCTCACCGGCTTATGTGTGTAACATCGGACCCGTGCCGAACCCCGATGACATCGCGTACGTACCGAGCCTCGGCCAGTTCGTTACGCTGGAGGACAGGGATGTGGACGGAATTTGGGCGCTTTTCCATACCCACGATTCGTCTGGCCTCACCGGTATCGTGAAGAGCTGGGTCACGCAGGATCTCGAGACAAAGGGGCTGTGCGTGATCCCCGCGCAGGCTGCCAACTGGATGCTGTGCCGCACGGACCTCACGGGCGAGTACCTACTGATGTCCAGCACCGTGGGGGTGCCTGGCACCGTCAACAAGCTCTGGATCTACGACTTCGACGGCAACGTCCTCGGCGAGACCGAGTTTTCCCCGCCTGGTTGGGGCGAGCTCGAGTCTGTGGCCTACGACCCCGATAACCATCTCGTCTACGCGGGAAGCGAAGACACCAACCGCATCCATGTGTTCCAGATTCGCCCGCAAGCCACCTTGGACGTTTCGGTCACCCTGCAGAACTTCGGCAGCCCGCTCGGCCAGAGCGCGACTCTGGAGCTACGCAACCCTGGCGAAACCACCCCGCAGCACACCTATCCGATCACCCTGGACGCTGCCGGTAACGTGACGCTACCTTGTGTGGCAGAGGGTACTTGGGACGTAGCTGTGAAGTTCTCGCACTGGCTGCGCGCCGTGGTCGCCTCCAAGACTATCGCGGCTGGCAGCAATTCGGTGTCGTTCGTGCAGGTGAACGGCGATGCGGACAACGACAACGCTGTTGGCCTCGCAGACCTCAACGCGGTTCTCGTCAAGTTCGGGCAGGCCGATGTTATGACCGATCTCGACGGCTCCGGCCTGACGGACCTCGCCGACCTCAACATCGTTTTGCTGAACTTCGGCAAGCAGGGCCAGCCCTAAGGCTTACTGACCTTTGCTCCGCTGCGTGCAGGCCCACTCTGCTGTGGGCCTGCACGATTCTGCGTGCTGCCAACCGCCATTCAATCCCTAGGCCATGACGGGTCCAGAAAGCGCTGTATCTCGAACAGGTAACCATTCGGGTCCCGAAAGAACATGTGGTAGATGTCGTAGTCTGGGTTGTGGGACGGCGGTTTCTCAATAGGTACGCCCTCGATGCGAAGCCGCCTGTGCCACTCGTCCACGTCGTTGCTTACCAGCGTGACAATGACCCCGGATGTCGAAGCGGCCTCCTCGCACTCGCACACGCCGAGGTAGGAGTGAGGGGCGACACGATAGATGCGGCATCGCCCCTGATCCAGCACCAATTGCAGGCCCAACGTCTCCGACAAGAAGCGGGAAGAGGTCTCGAGGTCCCTCGTGTATAGGAACGTGACGAACTGGTCGAACTTCGACATGCAACGGGAGTTCGCTGCAGCCGGCTTGGTCCCTGTTGCCTCCGCCCAGTGCAGGGCATCGCTGGCCCGGCGGCGAATGGGCGCCTGATCTCGACCGAAGGAGTGAACGAGTTGACCCGTCCGAGTCAGAACATCGTCCTGCCCCCCGAATACCCAGCCCTCGACTACCCGCCGTTCGGCTACCTGGACAACCCACATCATAGCGCAGTAATGAACCGCAGCGGCATTATCCGCTCCGTGCCTCCGCTCGGCTTCGGTTTCTGGTGCCGCCGCTTCCCTTGGCCCTACGGCGAGGGTGCTCTGCGCCACGTCAACTATCTGTCCTTTGTCCATCTGGGAGTGGTAGTAGATGGGCGTATATTCTCGTCCGAAGAGGACTTCGCCCGAGCCGGGATTCGACTCGGATCACACTATCATACCAAGACGATGATGAGCTACGACTGGGAGGTCGAAGACCTAGGCTTCTCTGCCAAGTACTTCCTGGCGGAAGAGCACGCGCTTGCTTGCTCGCTCACCGTCCGCAACGCATCGGACCGACCGCGCGAGGTGTTCGTTCACGTGACCAATGAATACGGACACGTGGAGCGACCCTGGTGGGGTTCCAACGGCTTGGCTGCAACCTTCGATGCGGAGCACTCTGCAGCTGTGTGCAAGATGTGGGCGTATGGAGACGTGTTCGCGTTGGGTGCCGATCGCGAGCCGGTGGCGTACAAAGCCACACCCCTCCGCGAAAAGTGGGATCAGTGGGTTCGCTCCAACGATCTGACATCGAACGAGGGGGCGTCCGAGTCCCTACCGTTGCCGATGTTCAGCATGCTTACCTACCGGCTGACCGCGCCTTCGAGTGGAGAAGAACAGCTAACCTACTGCCTCACACGGGGTACCAACGAGCTTTGGACCATACGTCGTCATCGAGAGGTGTTGGCTAACGCTCTTGGCATCTTAGATAGGCACCTACGAGAGGATCGCGAGTTCTACCGCGTGGCACCGGTGCTATCGGGCGACTGGCCGGAAGAATGGAAACAGGGATGGGTGCTGGACCTGGAAACGCTGCGCATGAACACGCGACCGCCCATAGGCATCTACCAGCATCCGTGGGATGCCATGCAGATCTATACACCCCGTGCGGTGTTAGGCGAAACGATGCTGGACATGATGTGTCTCTCCTATGCAGATGAGGAACTTGCAAAGGAGGTGATATACGGGACCTTCGCCGATGCACCTATGCCCAACGTGCCATGTTCTCGTGAGGATGGCAGCATGAATATGATAGGGGCTGGCGGAGCCGAGTGCGGCACCGCACCTACGTGGGGCCTGCCGTTTCACGTAATCCGGTGTCTGCATCATCGCACGGGAGACGACGCCTGGATCCGCGACCTGTACCCCTACCTGCGTGCGTTCCTGGAGTGGTGGCTGGAGAACCGTACCGACGACGAAGGCTGGTTCCACTGCAACAATAGTTGGGAGTCCGGCCAGGACGGCTCCCGACGCTTCCTGATCGACGTGGGCGAAGAAGCGAAAGTCTCTGACTACGTGCGCACGGTGGACGTCGAAGCGGTGATGGCACATGCATTCGTCGTCATGGAGGAATTGGCAGGCATAGCGGGCCAGAAGGCGGATGCTCGGAGGTGGCGAGAGTTGGCGCAGAAGCGTATCGAGACAACGCGCGCGATGTATGTGGATGGGTGGTTCCGCGACTTCGATGCGCGGACGGGTGAACCTATCATCTTGGAAGACTACTACGATGTCATGATGTTCGTTCCGCTCTCTGTGGGCATCGCGACTCCCGAGCAAATGGAAGGTGTTCGCCCGATGTTCCAGCGATTCGCGGACGAGCCCACGCCGTTTCTCGAGTGGCCCTCTTTCTGGTTTCCGTTCAGCGAGGCGGCATGGAACGCTGGCTTGCGTCCGTTCTTGGCGGAAACGCTGGCAACCACTGCCGATAGGGTGTATTCGCGCACCGCTGGCCGGGAATTGACCCCGATGGGTGATACGAAGTTCAGTCTACCGGACCCGTACAATTACCGCATGCCTGGGCAAGCGGCCGAGTTCTGGCCGGTGGAGATGCACCCGCAGATTCGCAACGGTGCAGAGTGCTATGGCTGGGGCGCGACAATGCCCACGCTGTTGATACGTAGCATTATCGGCTTCCGCGAGGTCGGCTCGCAGGAGTTCTTGCTCGCCCCCAGTCTGCCGAAGCGAATGATGAGGGAAGGTGGCACCTATGCAGTTAGCAATCTGAAGTACGGCGGGATGATGTTCGATGTGCGCTACACGGTGCTGAAGGACCAGCGCCTGCGGTGTGACTTGCAGGTGCTGTCCGAGCGAGAGGCGGTGATAGGGATAGAGGATGCGGATGGCCACTCGGTTCTCGCCCAGCCGGTTAGCGAAGGGGTCACCGAGGTCTCGTTCGAGCTAGCCAACCACGGCTTCGTGCGCGTCACGATCGGATGACACCTGCACCCCGAGCGCCAGCGAGGGACGACAGCCACGGCCGGAACGTGGAAGGAGCACAGAGACCGGGAGCGAAGTGGCGGTGCATGAAGCATCCCGTTTCACGACGAGAGTTCCTAGCAGTCAGTGCGGCATTGGGAGTGGCGGGAGCGCTGCCCTCGCAGGCACAGCAGACATCAGAGCCCGAAGTAGACGCAGTAGTCTCCCAACTCTCGACCGATTTATCCGACGAGCACAAGAGCCTGCTCGCCGAGGCGGTGAAAGGCAACGCGGAAGCGGTTAGAGCGAGACGTCGCTACGCGCTGCCGGAGAACAGCGAGCCCTGCTTCGTGTTCCGACCTACAGGCGTTGGTGGTCACGAATGATTGACCCATTCTCCTCCATCACCGAGCTCGCCACGGCACTGCGCCGAAAGCAAGTCTCCTCGGTCGAGCTGACGCGCATGTACCTGGATCGACTTCGCACCCTCGGCGCAGCCCATCGCGCGGTCGCCGAGCTCAACGAAGACCGGGCACTGGAGCAGGCGAAGGCGGCGGACTCGCAGCGCCCGAAGGGGCCTCTGCACGGCATCCCATTCGGCGTGAAGGACCTTCTGGCTACCAAGGGCATCCCCACCCGCTGGGGTTCTCCCGGCCATATGGACCAGGTGTTCGATTACGACGCGACAGCGGTCGCGAGGCTCCAGCAGGCCGGTGGCGTGTTGGTGGCAAAGCTCGCGATGATCGAGTTGGCGGGTGGGGGCAACTACAACATCGCGGCGGCTTCCCACACGGGGGCTTGCCTGTGTGCCTGGGACCCCTCACGCTGGTCCGGCGGGTCCAGCAGCGGCTCGGGCGCGGCGACAGCACTCGGCTGCATCCCCTACTCTCTCGGCAGCGAGACCAGCGGGAGCATCACTTGCCCCAGCGCGTTCAACGGCGTCACGGGCTTCCGACCGACCTATGGCCGCGTCAGTCGGTACGGCGCAATGGCGCTCTGCTGGTCGCTCGATAAGATAGGCCCGATGGCACGGTCGGTGGAGGATTGCGCTCTGGTTCTGGAGGCGATCGCAGGGACGGACCCGAACGACCCGAGCACGCTGACCGAGCCGCTGAACCTCCGGCGTGCCGGACCGAAGCCGCGGATCGGCCTGCTGAAAGAGAGCTTTGCCGAGAACGACGCTGAAGCATGCGAGAAGGCTTACGGCGAGGCTCTCCGCGTCTTCCGCTCGCTCGGATACGAGACGGTGGACGTTGCCTACCCCGCGATGCCCTACGGCCTGGCTGTCGGTCTCATCGTGGACGCCGAGGGGGCGAGCGCGCACGAGCGATTCATCCGCAGCAAAAGGCTGAACATGCTCGCCGACCCGCATCAGGTGGCCGGGTTCGCTGCCGCTCTGGAGACGCGTGCTACCGACTACTTATGGGCTATGCGGCTGAGGACCCAAGCTCTGTCGGCCAATGCGGTGTGGGAGAAGTGCGATGCCATCTTCACACCCGTCTTCTATCACTGTGCACCACCCGCGGACGTGCCGTTCGACAAGTCTTTCGAGAAGATGGGCGGCGACCGAGGCCCTGCGAACCTGTTGGGCTGGCCCTCCGCTGCGTTCCCTATAGGTTTCGAGCATGGGTGCCCGCTTGGCGGACAGATTATCGCCCCTGCCTATCGCGAGGATGTGTGCTACCGTGTGGTAGCCGACTACCAGCGTGAGACGGATTGGCATCGTAGGCGCCCGGAGCCGGCGGTGCCTACGCCTGGCGAACCGCACCCTCTGCAGGTGTCCACTATTCGTCGGCGAGAATGGTTGCCCATCGCGTAGGAAGTCGTCGGACAGCGGGGAATCCTAGCTTTGAGATGACACCTCTAATGATCACGCTCGCCGCGCTGCTCGCAGCCGGCGGAATGGGCGGACGAAACATGGACAGCGAACTCCCGAACGGTTCCTTCGAAGCGCTCGCGAACGGCACCCCCGAGCACTGGCGAAAGCAGGTGTGGGCGGGGTCGGCTGACCTCTTAGTGTCGAGTGATGCTTGGGACGGCGAGCGCTGCGTGGCGGTGCGCTCGGCCGAAGGGGCCGATGCGGCGTGGGTGACTATCGCTCCCGTCATGCCTTTTTCGCGTTACCGTCTGAGCGCATGGATCCGCACCGAGGGCGTGACTCCCACTGATGGACAAGGCGCCCTCATCAACCTGCACACGCGGTCCGAGCGGACGCGTGCGCTGGTGGGTGATAACGATTGGACCGAGGTGTCCATGGAGTTCGATACCGATGCGGACGAGGCGATCCAGATCAACTGCATCCTGGGCTACTTCGGACGGGCGAAGGGCATGGCGTGGTTCGACGACGTGCGCCTCGTGCGGCTCTCTTCGCGTCAGCTTAGCCCCTCGGTCACGATTGATGCCGCCAAGCGGGCCGAGCCCATCTCGAAATACATCTACGGGCAGTTCATCGAGCACCTCGGCAGGTGCATCTACGGCGGCATCTGGGCGGAGATGCTGGAGGACCGCAAGTTTTGTCTACCGGTGGGTGATAAAGAGTCGCCGTGGCGGGTGGTAGGTGGGGCCGATGTCGTGATGGATCGGAACAAGCCGTTCGTAGGTGATCATACGCCGCTCGTTCGATCGCCGGGGGGTGAGTCGGCGGGGCTGGTCCATGGTGGCCTGACGGTAGTGAGTGGCAAACGGTACGTCGGGCGCATCTGGCTGCGGGGCGATGCGACCGCTGCACCGGTGCGAGTCAGTCTAGTGTGGGGCGACGAACCGGATCAACGCGATACAGTGGAGATCAAGAAACTCGGGGCCGACTACGAAAAGCACCCGCTTCGATTCTCCGCTCACGGTGACAGTGCCGCCGCGCGCCTAGAAATTCTGTCGTCCGGTTCCGGCTCGTTCCACGTCGGTTGCACATCGCTCATGCCCGAGGACAACGTACGGGGCATGAGGCGTGATACCTTGAGGCTTCTCAAAGAGCTGAACGCCCCAATCTACCGCTGGCCTGGTGGCAATTTCGTGAGCGGTTACGATTGGCGCGAGGGGATCGGCGACCCTGACAAGCGCCCGCCGCGCAGGAACCCTGCATGGTCTGGGTTAGAGCACAACGACTTCGGAACTCACGAGTTCCTGGACTTCTGCCGAGAAATAGGCACCGACCCCCTCATCGTGGTGAACACCGGCTTCGGAGACGCGAACTCGGCCGCCGCGTGGGTGGAGTACGTGAATGGTTCCCCCGAGACACCGATGGGAAGGCTGCGCGCCGCGAACGGCCACAAGGAGCCGTGGGGTGTCGTGTGGTGGGGCATCGGCAACGAGATGTACGGTAACTGGCAGCTAGGTCACATGGCGCTGGGCCAATACGTGATTAAGCACAACGAGGTCGTAAAGAAGATGCGTGCCGTGGACGCTTCGATCAAGACGATAGGTGTGGGCGCAGTAGGCGAATGGTCCAAGCAGATGCTAACACACTGTGCAGACAGCATGGACCTGATCAGCGAGCACTTCTATTGCGGTTCGAAGGTGGGGGTGATGAGCCACGTCGCACAGATCAGGGACAACGTGCGAGCTAAGGCCGTCGCTCATCGGGAGTATCGGCAGCAGCTACCATCGCTGCGGGGCAAGGACATCCGCATCGCGATGGACGAGTGGAACTACTGGTATGGCCCGGATCTGTTCGGTGAAATCGGCACTAGATACTTCCACAAGGACGCCCTCGGGATTGCGGCGGGCTTGCACGAGTTCTTCCGGAACACCGACATCATCGAGATGGCTAACTACGCGCAGACCGTGAACGTGATAGGGGCTATTAAGACCACCCCTACAGCCGCGGCGTTCGATACGACCGGCCTGGTGCTCAAGCTCTACAGACAGCACTACGGGACGATTCCGCTGGTGCTGGAAGGGGCGATGGAGCCGCTCGACGTGGCGGCAGCCCTTACGGAAGACGGCAAGAAGCTTACACTGGGTGTTGTCAACGCTACCGGCCAGCCGCGATCCCTCCAGCTAAGCTGGAAGGGGTTGGAGATAGCGGGAGGCGGGATGCGATACGTGATGCGCCACGACGACCCCATGGCCTACAACGAGCCGGGGAGGGAGCCGCGTGTGTTCATCGTCGAGGAGAAGGTGGAACGTCCCGGCTCCACACTCGAGGTGCCGTCCTACAGCATCGTGCTGTATGTGTTACCGCTGGCCGTGCCGTAGGATGGCCCGTAGCACGACGGTCCTTGAGCAGGTGTGCGTGAAGCTGCGTTTGTTGCTGCTGAGAAGGACCGCCTGTTAGTGGTGGACCTACACCATACCGTCATGCCGATCTTGTCGAAGTATGATCTCGTAACCTGCGATGGACAATCTGCTCGAGATAACATGCGGTGTGCAATGTCATGCTTCGACAGGCTCGGCATGACGGATCTGCTGATTCACTCATGCCTCGAGCCTTCGGAGGCCCTTGGCACTGTGTAAGTTGTGACGCTGTCGTGGATCCTCGTGGCCCGGGTGCAAGCAGCGTGCGGTCACGCAACGCACGTGCAGATCACTTCACCGGCGGGCAGCACCAGAACGTGCCGTCGTCGTTCCGGGCGTACAGCCAGATCAGGTCGCCCTTTACCGTCTTCACGTGCCCGTCGAGGTGCGCCACGCTGCACTTGCCGTGGTGGCGTCCGCTCGTTTCGTCCACGTTACCGAAGCGCGAGTCGTTCACTCCCCAATAAAGATGACCCGGATCGTATGCCGACCACTCGTCGATACCTTTCTCCTCTACGAAGCTGGGTGTTCGAGCGGGCTCTTGGAAGTAGCTCAGCTTGACTTTGCCTTGGTACGTATCACTCCAGCCGTAAGGAGTGCTCTTCGTAAGGTACGAGTTGATAGCGTAGGAGTAGGTGCCCTTGGTCTTGGGCATGTCCGGGCCCCAGTTCGCCCAATCCCACCGATCCATGTTGTCGGCCGGACATCGGAAGACATCGGGCGAGCGGATGTACTTGTTGGCCGAACCCTGTCGCAGGTCGTCCGTGTACCCACTCGCGTAGTTGAAGAAGTGATAGGTGATCATCCGATCGTCATGATCTCCAACGTACAGCATCATGCCGATGTTGAGCTGCTTGATGTTGCTGCTGCACTGCGTCTGTTTCGCCTTGGACCGTGCCGCAGCGAACACGGGAAAAAGGATCGCCGCGAGGGTTGCGATGATCGCGATGACTACTAGGAGCTCTATCAGCGTAAAGCCCGATGCTCTACGAATGTCCTGCATGGTCACCTCCATACGGCGGACGACCGGCTCGGTGTAGGACTATTGTACGGTGATTTGGGCAAAGTCGAACAGATTCTGTGCGAACCGGTCAGAAAAACCTGCCGCCGCAGAGCTGTTCGGCAAAGCGTCAGACCTCGGCAAGGAGCTCCCGGGCGTGCCGCAAAGCCGTATCGCGCGCCTCGTCGCCGCTCAGCATCCTCGCCAACTCCCGCACTCGCTCTTCGCCTTCCAGCCGCTCCACTCGAACCACCGTTCGCCCGTCCCGCGCCTCTTTGGTGATACAGAACTGCTCCTCTGCCCGCCCGGCAATCTGGGCTAGGTGCGTGATCACGATGACTTGGCTGTGCTGGGCGAGCTGTCGCAACTTGTCGCCGACCGCGGCAGCCACCTGTCCACCCAACCCTGCGTCCACCTCGTCGTACACGATGGTCGGTGCCGGCGACGCGCCTGCGAGTGCGCACCGAAGGGCCAGCATCACGCGAGAGAGCTCCCCGCCTGAGGCAATGCGGCCCAGCGGTTGCGGCGGGTGGCCCGGATTCGCCGAGAACAAGAACTCCACCGACTCCGCCCCTCCCGAGTCCGGTTCCTTGGGTGTCAGCCGCACCTCGAACGCGGCCTGCTCCATCGCCAGATCCCGAATGTGTCGCAGTGCTTCCTTCTCGAATCGTGGCGCCCCGGCTCTCCGCAGCTTGCTCAGCTTCTTACACGCGGTCAGCATCTCAGCCCGGCGTGCGTCTCTCTCTGCACGCAGCCCATCCAGCGCCTCCTCGCCACCCTCCAACTCGGCAAGGTTCGCTCGAGCCTGCTCCGCGTAAGCCAGCACCTCCTCCACGGTAGCTCCGTACTTGCGTTGCAGGCGGTGCAGCAAGTCGAGTCTATCCTCCACGATGGCCACGTGTTCGGGGTCTACCGAGAAAGACTCCGCATAGGCTGCCAGCGTCGCACCGGCTTCTCGAGCCCCTACCAGCGCATTTCGAACCTCGGTCAGCGTCTCGCCCAGGCTCTCGTCCAGCGACACCGCTCGCTCCAGCGCGGCTTCCGCGGTGGCGAGTAGGTCACTCGCGCTCGTGTCACCCGAAGTGAGCGCAGTCAGCGCCGCAGCCACTTCGCCCGAGAGTCGTTCGGCGTTCTGAATGCGCTTGCGCTCTGCTAGCAGTTCGGCTTCCTCACCCGGCGTCAGATCGGCTCCCTCGATCTCGGCAAGCTCGAAGCGTAGTAGGTCAGTCAGTCGTTCCCGCTCGCGCGATCGGCTTTCGAGGTCGGCGATACGCTGTTCGGCCTCGTGCAGCGCGGTGCAACAATTTCCGATCTGCTCGCGCAGCGACATGACCTCCTCGCCTAGCCAGGCATCCATCAGGTCGCGGTGCACAGCGGGACGCAGCAAGGTCTGATGCTCGTGTTGGCCGTGCAGGTCGACGAAGCATTCGCCCACCGTCCGTGCCACCGATGCCGGGACAGCACGCCCATTGATGCGGCACGTGGAGCGGCCCTCCGGCGTGATCTCTCTCGTCAGAAATAGCATGCCGTCTTCTGGCTCGAACCCCTGCGCCCGGATCTCTTGCTCCGCGGGGCCGGCCGGGGCGACTTCGAAGACGGCCGAGATCACCGCCTTTCGTGCGCCGGATGACACGAGCTGGCTATCTGCCCTGTCGCCCAGCGCAAGCCCGATGGCATCCACTACTAACGACTTGCCGGCGCCGGTCTCGCCCGTGATCGCTATGAGACGCCCGCTCATCTCGAGCCGCGCGCTCTCGATCACGGCGAGGTTCTGGACGGCGATCTCCCTCAGCATCACGCCCTCTCCCGGAGGATTGCCGCCACTTTCTCGAAACCACCCGGCAGGATGCGTTGCGTGTCATAGAACACGTATGCGGAGTCCACCTCGTATCCACCTACCTCATAGATGTGTTGCGGAGCGAGGTACCCGATGATGCCGTTCGAGCATCCCACCGGACACACGGACGGCACAGCCTGTGTCATGTGTGAGAACACCTCTGCGCCGATGCAAGCATAACGGGTGCTGCCCAGCGTGACGAGCTGGACGTCCATAGTGACCGTGTCGCTCTGCGAGCGCGTCATCATATGCTGCTGCCAGATGCCGACCGCCTCTCTGAGGCGTGCAGAGGCGTACGTTGTGCCGTCACCCATGCTGGCGCGCAGCGATTCGGCCCGTGCGGTGAGCGCGCCGCCGTCGAGCCTCTCCAGGGAGATTTCAACTGCTAACAAATCGCTCCCTGCGGACGGGTTGTCTTCGGTCGCTTCCTCAATCGCTGCTGCCACCGAACCGGCCAGCGTTTCGCCCCAGCTTGCAACGCGCTCGAAGTCGGTTCCCTCGCTGGGCGGATTGATGTTCGCACATGCACCCGGTAGCATCAGGCAGATCGGCTTCCCAGGCAGGTTTTCGTGGAGCCGAGTCGCTCCGTAGCCGTGGATGTCACTGCTAATCAGGCGGTTCTCGTGTCCCATTGCCACGTTGTGTACGGCATAGTTCGCGACCACTGCCTTGGTCCCTCCGACTACGCGCTCGAAGGCCGTGACGGTCACGGTGTCATCCACCGGCGCAGTCGCATCGCGCCGCCTCTCGGCACCGAGATTGCACGAGCCTCTCCCGGAAAGCACTCGGCACTCCTCGGCCGACTGTACGGCCTCATCGGCGGCCCCACACAGCATCTCCTCTAGCCACTCCATGTATCCAGGATCCTGCTGGCCTGTGAGTGTGAGAGTGATGGTAGCAGGAGCGGAGTGTGTGTGGGTGGCAGAGAGACAGATCGATGCTGGTGGGATCTCGAGCGCACCGGACAACTTTGCTCGAATGCGAGAGACGAAGGGAGCATCGAAGCCTAGGCACTCGGCATGTAGCCATAGCAGCCTATGGTCGGCGTCATCGACAGCGTACAGAGCCCTGGCATGGACCGGATCGTGGACACCTATGCTGGGCTGCACGCGGGCCGCGAAACCGCCGAGCTCCACAGGCCAATCCGGTGTGATGTCAGTCTCCGCGGCACCGACTAACAAGCGGGCACCTCTCGTAGCTGGTCGCGCAGGCGGTACAGCTTGTGGAACGCCTCGCCCACGCGCTCGATGTCCTCGTCGGATGCCAGCAGATGTCCTTGCCAGAGCCAGGTGCCTTCCGTGCTGCACGCTCGTTCGCACACGGGGCACGACACGGCATTGTAGTCCGTGTCTTCGGCGATCATGAACGGCCCGAAGGCGCGGTTCGCAAAGAGTGGCTGGCGATACAGCGGCAGTACGTACCCTTCACTGAGTGGAACCCCTTCCGCTTGCATCGCTCTGCAGAATGTCGCACGGTCCACACCGTACACGCGCTCGTCATACCGTATAACGTATAAGTGGTAAGCATGTGCGGTGGTGTGTGGTCCGTACGGCAACGGCTCGATGCCGGGCACGTCACTCAAGAGATGTCCGAGCCTGTGCGCCACGGACTCTCGCCGTGCTGCCAGCTCGTCCAGCCGGTCCATCTGTGCGTGCAACAGCGCAGCCTGCAGCTCGGACAGACGGTAGTTCCCACTCATGATGTTATGGTCATACCACTGTCCGTGGGGCATCCTGCCGCAGTTATGTATGGAGCGACAAAGCTCGAAGAGCTGCTCATCGGATGTTAGGATGATTCCGCCCTCTCCGCTAGTCAAGTTCTTCGAAGACTGAAAGGAGAAGCATGCCATATCCCCGAGCGAGCCGCACCTGCGACCCTTGTAGGCGGATCCATGCGCATGCGCGGCGTCCTCGATCACGGTGATGCCGTAACGGCGTGCGATCTCGCAGATCGTGTCCATGTCCGCGGGCAGGCCTGCGAAGTGAACGGGAATCACCGCTTTCGTGCGGGCGGTGATGGCCTGCTCGAGCAGTGTCGGGTCCAGGTTATAGGTATCCGGCTCGATGTCCACGAAAACCGGCGTAGCATTGCACTCCACCACGGCCGTTGCAGTGGCGAGGAAGGTATACGGCGGGACGATCACTTCGTCGTCGGGTCCGACTCCCGCGGCCCACAGCGCGATGCGCAGGGCAACGGTTCCGTTCGTTACCGTGACGCCGAAACGCGCTCCGCAATACTCGGCGAAGCGCGCCTCGAATCGCTCCAGCTCCCCGTCCCCGGACCGCCCCCAGCGACCCGATCGCAGAACGCGCAGCACCGCTTGTTCGTCACGCTCGTCCACCAGGGGCCACCGTCCGAGCGCTCCTTCACGCACCGGAGCCCCACCGAGAATCGCCAGCCTGTCAGACATTGCTCACCTCGCGCCGAATCTACCGCACATGGGTCCTCGGCGCCGCACAACGGGGACGTCCGCGCAAGAAGGGAACCGACGCGGAGCACGGGCTCCACCACAGGTTGGGAGTAGTACCTATAAACGAACCAGGAGAGGACCTCGGCGAGCGCCGACGCGGTCGCCTTGTGTGCTCCGGTAGGCGGCGCCGAACTCGAGTTGGACGGCGTCCATCACGACCGCCTTCTTGCCGTAGCTCTGCGTGATGTAGCCGCCGCAGAACCCGGGCTGCTCAGCGTGCCGCCATACCGTTCCGCTGCGCCTCCACCCGCCGGGACCGACCCAACTCGTGGCCCGACCACGCACTTGTTTAGGGTTCCGATGACCCAGGGCACCCGGTTGTCGTCGTCGAGCCATCGCGGATAGACTGTGCTCGGCGAATGTGTCCGGGGGAGTAGAGAGGACTCTCACCGTCATGCTTCGACAGGCTCAGCATGACGGCTCAGACCCCCCCGGATCCCAACAGCACCAAGGAGGTGGACCCGATGGCCCAACGACCGATCGCAGCCGAGGACCTGCTCGACCTCGTGTTCCTCGGCGACCCGCAGCTCTCACCCGACGGCAGCAGAATCGCCTTCTGCCACAAGACTGTGGACAAGGAGAAGAATAAGTACCGAACGCACATCTGGGTGTGCGACACGCAGACCGGCGAGAAGCGGCAGTACACCTTCGGCGAGGAGAGCGAGGGCAGCCCGCGCTGGTCACCCGATGGCAAGTACCTCGCTTTCGTCGCCGCGCGCGAGAAGCCTAAGGCGCAGATTTACTTGCTGCCCACCGAGGGTGGCGAGGCGTTCAAGCTGACCGACCTCGAGGAGGGCTCCATCGCAGGCATCGAGTGGTCACCGGATTCCGCGCGCATCGCATTCGCCTTTCGCCCCACCGCACCCGAGTGGACCGAGAAGGCAAAGAAGGAACGCGAGGAGAAGGGCCTCTCCGACCCGCCACGCATCATCACCGACATCTGGTACCGACTCGATGGAGACGGCTACTTCGTAGACCAGCATTACCAGTTGCATGTCGTGGACCTAGCCTCCCGCGAAGTCGAGAAGCTGACGAACGAGCGCTACGGTGCTCAGAGCTTCTGTTGGGCGCCGGACGGCAAGCGCCTCTGCTTCGTCGTGAACCGTTCGCCCGAACCTTCCGAGACACCGCAATTGGACGACTTGATGATTCTCGACGTGGAGAGCGGCGCGGAGACGAAGCTGGAGGGTCTGCCCGATGGGCCGAAGAGCGCGCCCGCATGGTCGAAGGACGGCTCGCGTATCGCCTACGTCGGCCATCTGAACGAGCCCGACTGGTGGTCGGGCTACAACAACCGTATCTATGTGGCCGATGCCTCCGGTAAGGGCGCCAACGACCTCTTCGGTACGCAACACGACTACTCGGTGGGTGGCTCGATGCTCGGCGATAGCCGGGAGGCATCGTTCGGCGCCAAGCTGTTCTGGAGCAAGGACGGCTCACGCCTGTTCTTCAGCCTGGATAGGCATGGCAGCACGCACGTGTGCAGCATCTCTGCCGAGGGCGGCGAGATCCGCTTCCACACCGAGGGGCGCGGGCTGTGGGAGATCGGGGACACCGACGGAACAGGAACCTTCGCACTGCTGGTCGCGTCGGCCACGCGACCAGCCGAGGTAGCCGTGGGGAGGCTGGTTGGCGACGATCTGCAGGTCCGAACCCTAACGGACTTCAACGGAACGCTCTTTGATCAGTTAGCGATAGGCGAGCCTGAACCGTTTTGGGTCGAGAGCGAACCAGGGCAGAAGGTGCACGGTTGGGTGCTCAAACCGCACGGCTTCGAGCAAGGCAAGCGGTACCCGTGTGCGCTGGAGATCCATGGCGGCCCGCATGCGCAGTACGGCGAGACCTTCTTCCACGAGTTCCAGCTTCTCGCAGCGAAGGGTTATGTGGTGGTGTACTCGAACCCGCGCGGCTCGAGGGGCTATGGCGAAGCGCACACCCGGGCGATCTCGGGTGACTGGGGCAACACCGACTACGTGGACATAATGGCTGTTGCGGATCATGCGGCCGCGCTGCCGTTCGTGGACAAGAGCCGAATGGCCGTGATGGGCGGAAGCTACGGCGGCTACATGACCAACTGGATCGTGGGGCACACCGACCGATTCCGCGCGGCCATCACCGATCGCAGCGTGGTAAGTCTTCTCTCCTTCGCAGGCACATGCGACTTCGCGTTCATCCCGAACACCGAGTGGAAGGGCAACGCATGGGACGAGATCGAGGACCTATGGCGTCAGAGCCCGCTGAAGTACGCCAAAAACGTCAAGACACCGACGCTGATCATCCACTCCGAAGGTGACCTGCGCTGTCCGGTCGAGCAGGCAGAGCAGCTTTTCAGTGCGTTCAAGCGGCTGGGGGTCGAGACCAAGTTCGTGCGTTACCCGGTTAGCACATCCCACGGCCTGTCGCGCAGCGGCCCGCCCGACCTGCGCCTGCACCGCCTCGGGCAGATCGTGGAATGGCTGGACCATCACCTGAAAGCCTAGCGCATGTATGTGTCCCTGCTACTCGATGCCGAGGACTTCATCGGGCCACAGGAACCCGATGCGGTGCGCGATGTCGCCGAGCTTCTGACGTCGGTCGGCCTACGCGCCACCTTCTGCGTTGTCGGCGAACTGGTACGTCGGCTGGACCGCGAAAGCCGTGCGGACGTTATCCGCGCACTCGAGCCGCACGATATCGGCCAGCACACGGACCTCCACTCCGTCCACCCGACTACGTGTGAAGCGTTGGAGGATCTGGGGTGGGAGGAAGGCGTGCAGGCAATGATCGAGCAGAACCGCCCTGGTGTTGAAGTGATCGAGCGCGTCCTCGGCAGAAAGCCTTCGTGTTGGGGCGGGGCGGGGAATACTTG